>NZ_JBSRTQ010000027.1:0-35275 GCF_055129145.1 Albimonas sp.
GCACCATGGTGCGCATCCTGACCTGGTACGACAACGAGTGGGGCTTCTCCAACCGCATGTCCGACACCGCCGTGGCGCTCGCCGCGACGATCTGATCGCGGACCGGGGCTTCGGGCCCCGGACCCGACATCGACGGGCGCCGCGCGAAACGCGGCGCCCGTTTTGTTGAGCGCATCCCCATGACGAGGCCCGCCATGCTCCCCCTGACCCCGCCGTTCCGCCTCGCCGGGCCGCAGGACGCGGCCTCGCTCGCCTTCCTGCTCAACGAGGCGGCGGGCGGCATTCCGCTCGCGATGTGGACCGAAGCCGCCCCGCCGGGAGGGAACCCCTGGGCCATCGGCGCGGCGCGCATGGTCGCGAAGATGCAGGAGGCGTCGGCGGTCGTGCTCGACGAAGGTCAGGGCCCGCTCGCCGGCCTGATCGGCTACCCGATCCACGCCGCGCATGAGATCGGCCCGGACCTGCCGCCCGCCTTCCTGCCGCTGATCGAGCTCGAAAACCTCGCCGTCTCCAGCTGGTATGCGAATGCGCTGGCGGCGATGCCGCAGGCGCGGGGCAGGGGCTTCGGCTCGCGCCTGATGGCGGTGGCCAAGGACGCCGCCCGGGCCGAGGGGCTGGACGCGCTGTCGCTGATCGCCTCGGACGCCAACATCCGCGCGATCCGGCTCTATCGCCGGCTGGGGTTCGAGGTGGAAGCCTCCCGCCCGCAACTGGCCGTCGCGGGCTGGACGCCGAAGGGGCGGGACTGGCTGCTGATGATCCGCCGCGGGCTCGGCTGACGCGCGGTTTCGGCGCGCCGGGGGCTGTCGCCCCGACGCGGCGATCCTATATCAGGAAGGAGGGCGCGCGGCATTTCCGCCGCCGCCTGCTCCACGTTTCCCCGCCGCCCCGCTCACGCCGCATCTTCATGCTTTGGCAGGGCTCCCGCCGCTTTCGTCGCCCCCCGCCCCCCGCCCCCCGCCCCCCGCCTTCCGCCCGCACCAGTCCGAGATTTGTCCGCATGATTTCCTTCGCGCCGCGGCCCCGCCGCGACCGAGCCCCCGCATACGCCCCCGTCCTCCGGTCCGGAGCCGGGGCATGACCTCCCTCGAAGTGCTGCTGCACGACTTCATCACGCTCTGGGTGGTGATCGACCCGATCGGCACCCTGCCGGTGTTCCTGGCGGTGACCTTCGGCCTGTCGGCTTCGGCGCGCAGGCGCGTCGCGCTGCGCGCGGTGCTGGCCGCCTCCGCGGTGCTGCTGGGCTTCATCCTGATCGGGCAGCTGGTGCTGGAGGGGCTGGGCATCGCGCTCCCCTCGTTCCAGCTCGCGGGCGGGATCGTGCTCTTCCTCTTCGCGCTGACCATGATCTTCGGGGCCGGCAAGCCGCAGTCTGAGCTGGAGGAGGCGCCGAGCCTCGCCCAGACCGCGATCTTTCCGCTCGCCATCCCCTCGCTCGCCTCGCCGGGCGCGATGCTTGCGGTGGTGGTGCTGACCGACAACAACCGTTTTTCCATCGCCCAGCAGGCGATCACCGCCGGCATGATGGCGCTGGTGATGCTGGCGGCGCTGGGCGTGCTGCTGGCGGCGACGCCGATCCGCGCATTGATCGGCGACGCCGGGGCCTCGGTGATCAGCCGGGTGATGGGCATGATCCTCGCCGCGGTGGCGGTGGATGCGGTGCTGGCGGCGCTGGCCGCCATGCAGCTGATCCCGCCGCTGACACCGGTCGCGCTCAGCGTCCCCGAGATCGCCGGCTGAGGCGGTCAGGCGATCAAATTGTCCGCATCGAAGTCCGAGGCGTGCAGGCCCACGAAGAACACCTCGCCGCCTTCGTAGCGCACCAGGGTCCCGCCGTCGGCGTCGAGGATCTCCAGCGCCCCGGTCCCGTGCACGCCACGGCCGAAGACGGCGCGGTCGGCGTCGGGGTCGAAGCCGATCACCCGGTCGGCGCCGTCGCCGGCGAGGAACCGCAGCACGTCGTCGCCGGCGCCGCCCCGGAACACGTCGTCGCCGCGCCCGCCGTTCAACCGGTCGCCGCCGCGGCCGCCGACCAGCCGGTCGTCGCCGTCGCCGGCCAGAAGCACGTCGCGCCCGGCCCCGCCGCGCAGCGCGTCGTCGCCGGCGCCGCCCCGCAGCCGCTGCGCGCCCGCGCCGCCGAAGAGCGACAGGGACGCCGGCGCGGCCTCGCCGGTCACGGTGACCGAGACCTCGCCGATGTCGAACGCCCCCTCCGGATCGGCCAGCGCATAGTCGAAATGGTCGACCGCCACCTCTCCCGGCGCGAGCCCGTCGAAAGCGCCGTCCGGGTCGTATTCCACGCTCCCATCCGCCGAAAACCGCACCAGCGCGCCCGAGGCGAGCCGCACCACGCCGCCCGAGGCGTTGGCCGCGCCCTCGACGCCCGCGATCCGCAGCGCGTCGCCGTCGGGGTCGAGATCGGCGCCCGCGCCGTTGTCGCCCAGCAGATCGGCCCGCACCGTCCCGCCCGCGCCCACCGCCAGCGCGTCGTCCTGCGCGGTCGGCGCCTGGTTGGCGGAGGCGACGTCGATGGTCACCCGCTGCGACGTCTCGCCGAAGGCGTCGGCGACCCGGTAGACGAAGGACGCCTCGCCGTGGAAGCCCGCGTCGGGCGTGAACACCACCTGGCCGGAGACCCACGAGACCACGCCATGCTCGGCCTCGCCCACGCCGAGGAAGCTCAGCGGCCCGCCGGAGCCGACATCGCCGTCGAGCAGCGTCGCCACGTCGACGCTCAGCGCCACGTCCTCGACCCCCGCCAGCCGCTCGGGGTCGGCGACCGGGCGGCGGACCAGCTCGATCTCGGTCCCGTCGGAGAAACGGATGAATTCCACCCCGGTCAGCACGTCGCGGGCCTGGTCATGGGGCGAGACCCCGGAGGAGAGGCGCGACACGATCGCCTCGCCCTCGCCGGTGATCTCGATCCGGAACGCGTCGCGCGCGCCGCTGTAGAGAACCGTGTCCTGACCGGCGCCGCCGTCGATGGCGTTGAACCCATAGCCCGAATGGAAGCGGTCGTTCCCGTCGCCGCCCGACAGATGCGTGTCCCAGCCGGCGGCGTCGATGACGTCGTCGCCCGCCCCCGCCTCGACCACGTGGCCGCCGCCGGCCGCGGCGGTCAGATAGATCAGGTCGTCGCCGGCTCCGGAAAGGACCCGGTCGTCGCCGCCGCCGCCATGGATCAGGTCGTCGCCGTCGCCGGTCACGAACTGGTCGTCGCGCGCGGTCCCGGTCGCGGGCTCCCGGCCCGATGCGTCGCCGGTCCGCGTCACGCCGGGGGCGGCCTCCGCGATCAGCAGGGCGCCGTCGTCGAAGCGCAGCACCTCCACGGATACAAGGCCGAAGGCGGCGTTGCGGGCGTCGGAGCGGATCGACTGCCCGTCCGCGGCCAGCGTCCATTCGGCCTGGAGGCCTGCCAGGATCACGGTGTCGACGCCCTCGCCGCCGGCGAAGAGGCCCGAGCCGCCGCTCGCCTCCAGCGTATCGTCGCCGTCGCCGCCGAACATGTCGGCGATGCCGCCCGAAATCCGGAAGAGGTCGTCGCCCGCGTCGCCGAAGAGCTGGTCGCGATGGGCGCCGCCGGCCTCGAGCGTGTCGTTCCCGTCGCCGCCATGGGCTTCGCCGCCGCGGCCGGAGGGTTGCAGCAGGTCGTCGCCCGCGAAGCCGCGCAGCACGTCCCAGTCGCTGTCGCCGCGCAGCGAATCGTTCCCGGCGCCGCCGAGCAGGGTCTGTCCGAAGGGATCGCTCATGATCTCGCCGCCCATCCCGGTCCGGTCGCTTCGCGCCGGGCGGGGTCGCGCCGGGCGCGCGGCCCGACCTGACGCCGCGCCTTCAGGCGGCGGCGGATTAAGAGAAGTTAGGAAATCGTTAACACTCCGCCGGCGGAGGAGCAATCCGCCCGATCGCTCGCGGCAGGGGAGCGGCGCCGCCGCCCCGCGTCGCCGCGTCCCCTCGGGCGGTCTTGCGCGCAGGCGCGCGACTGCGGTCTATAGGCCTCCGAACCCATAGCGGACCGGACGCGAGGCCCTTTTCCATGACCCGCAAGACCCTTGACGATCTCGACCTTTCCGGAAAGCGCGTGCTGGTGCGCGTCGACGTGAACGTGCCGGTGCATGACGGCCAGGTGACCGACGCCACCCGCATCGACGCCATCCTGCCCACGCTGCGCGACATTCTGGCCAAGGGCGGCAAGCCGATCCTGCTGGCCCATTTCGGCCGGCCCAAGGGGAAGGTCGTGCCGGAGATGAGCCTTCAGGTCGTGCGCCCCGCGCTCGAAGCCGCCCTCGGCGCGCCGGTGGGCTTCACCGCCGACTGCGTGGGAGAGGTCGCGGCCGAGGCCATCGCGGCGATGCCCGCGGGCGGCGTGCTGCTGCTCGAAAACACCCGCTTCCATGCGGGCGAGGAGAAGAACGATCCCGCGTTCGCCGATCAGCTCGCGGCGCTGGGCGACGTCTTCGTCAACGACGCCTTCTCCGCCGCCCACCGGGCCCATGCCTCGACCGAGGGGCTGGCCCGTCGCCTGCCTTGCGCCGCCGGTCGCCTGATGGACTCCGAGCTCGCCGCGCTGGAGAAGGCGCTGGCCCACCCCGAACGCCCGGTGACGGCGGTGGTGGGGGGGGCCAAGGTCTCCACCAAGCTCGACCTGCTGTCGAACCTGATGTCGAAGGTCGACGCCATCGTCATCGGCGGCGGCATGGCCAACACCTTCCTGGCCGCCCAGGGCATCGGGGTGGGCAAGTCGCTGTGCGAGCATGACCTTCTGGACACCGCCCGCGAGATCATGGCGAAGGCCGAGGGGCAGGGATGCAAGCTGCTGCTCCCCGCCGACGTGGTGGTGGCGCGCGAGTTCAAGGCCGGCGCCGAATGCGAGACGGTGCCCGCCGACGCCTGCCCGGAGGACGCGATGATCCTCGACGCCGGCCCGCTCGCCGTCGCCGCGGTGGCCGCCCAGTTCGAGGCGTCGAAGACCCTGGTCTGGAACGGCCCGCTCGGCGCGTTCGAGATCCCGCCGTTCAACGCCGCCACCGACGCCGCCGCGCTCAAGGCGGCCGAGCTGACCGAAGCGGGCCGTCTGCTGTCCGTTGCGGGCGGGGGCGACACGGTCGCCGCGCTCAACGCCTCGGGCGCGGCTTCGCGGTTCTCCTACGTCTCCACCGCCGGCGGCGCGTTCCTCGAGTGGATCGAGGGCAAGACCCTGCCGGGCGTCGCCGCGCTGGAAAGCTGAGACCGCGCGCGCGGGGGGCGTCCCTCCCCGCGCGGCTGAACCCGCGCTTAACCTGACCTTAAGTTTTCCTCCCGCGTCCCCCGGTCCGCTTGACCGCTTGCAACGCGCAAGCTACCCGACCGAGCGGATACGTGTTTCGATCGGCCCACTTCGTCCAGGAGCTCCCATGAAAGCGACCCGCACCGTCAAGCAGATCCTCGCCAAGTACGAGGGCGACACCCCCGGCGTGAAAGCCAACCTGTGCCGCATGCTGATGACCGGCAAGCTCGGCGGCACCGGCAAGATGATCATCCTGCCGGTCGACCAGGGGTTCGAGCATGGGCCCGCGCGCTCCTTCGCGGCGAACCCGGCCGCCTACGACCCGCATTACCACTACCAGATGGCCATCGACGCGGGCCTCAACGCCTACGCCGCGCCGCTGGGCATGCTGGAGGCGGGCGCCGACACCTTCGCCGGCCAGATCCCGACCATCCTGAAGTGCAACTCGGCCAACTCGCTGATGTCGGGCACGTCGGGCAAGGACCAGGCCGTGACCGCGACCGTCGACGACGCCCTGCGTCTGGGCGCCTCGTGCATCGGCTTCACCATCTACCCGGGATCCGATTGCGGGCTGGACATGTTCGAGGAGATCTCGGAGATGCGCCAGGAAGCCGCCGCCAAGGGCATCGCCACGGTGATCTGGTCCTACCCGCGCGGCGAAGGCGTGACCAAGGACGGCGAGACCGCGATCGACGTCGCCGCCTATGCCGGCCAGATCGCGGCGCTGCTCGGCGCGCATATCATCAAGATCAAGCTGTCGACCGACCACCTGATGCTGCCCGAGGCCAAGAAGGTCTACGAGGCGGAGAAGATCGACGTCGCCACCCAGGCCGCCCGCGTGCGCCATTGCGTCGAAGCCGCCTTCGGCGGTCGCCGCATCATGGTGTTTTCGGGCGGGGCCAAGAAGGGCGAGGACTCGGTCTACGACGACGCCCGCGCCATCCGCGACGGCGGCGGCAACGGCTCGATCATCGGCCGCAACACCTTCCAGCGTCCGCGCGAGGATGCGCTGGCGATGCTCGGCAAGCTGGTCGACATCTACAAGGGCAAGGCCTGATCCGGCCGCCGTCCCGCGGGACGGCGTCGGCGGAAGGCGGGGGCCCGGCAGGGATGCCGGGCCCCGTTGCGTTCGGGGGGAGCGAAACGTGACGGAGCACATGGACGCGCGGCCGCGGCTTCATCTCACCGGGGCGTCCTGCGCGGGCGTCTCCACTCTGGCAGGTGCGCTGGGCGAGGCGCTGGGGATCGTCCCGATCGACGTCGACGACGTCTTCTGGCTGCCCACCGACCCCCCTTTCGCCGCCAAGCGCCCGGTCGACGACCGCGTGCGCCTGATCCGGGCGCGGCAGGCGGCGGCGGAGGGATGGCTGATCGCGGGCTCCATGCTCGGCTGGGGCGATGCGCTGGTCGAGGACGCCGACCTGATCGTGTGCGTGGAGACGCCGACCCCGGTCCGCCTCGCCCGGCTCGACCGTCGCGAGGCCCTGCGTCACGGCGCGCGCATCGCCCCCGGCGGCGACATGCATGTGGCGCATCTGGCGTTCCGGGACTGGGCCTCGCGCTATGACGATCCGGACTTCGCCGGCCGCAGCCGGGCGCGGCATCAGGCGTGGCTCGCGGCGCAGGTCCGGCCGGTCCTGACCCTCGACGGCCAGCGCCCGACGCAGGCGCTGGCGGCGGCGGTCATCACGCGGCTGCGGGAGATCGGCGCGACGCGGTCCTGAGCCCCGGGCAGGGGGCCGGTCAGTCGGGGCGCGACGCGGCGTCCCCGAAAACGGCCATGCGGCCCACGGCGCGGCCGCCGGTGACCACCTCGCCCTCGACCTCGATCCAGGCATGGGCGGCCAGCCCTTCCGGCCCGCGGGCGGCGCCCAGCCGGAACACGCAGGGCACGCCGAGCCGGTCGAGCCACAGGCGCGCGGCGAGCGACTGGATCATGCAGTCCGACCGCCACGGCAGCCGCCGCGACACCGCGACCAGCGTCCGGCGCATCCGCGCCCGCGCCTCCGGGTCGAGCCGGGCGTTCGACGGCCCGCCGGGCGCGGCGCGCAGGCGGGCGAGCAGACGGGAGGCGGGCAGGCGCGCGTGCAGCGCGCGGGCGAGAATCAGGTAGCGCAGGGCGAGGAGCGCGGCGCGACGGTCGTCGCCGTTCAGAAGGCGCCGCCAGCCGGGCCGGTCGGAGGCCTGTTCATCGCTCGGGGTCATCCCGGGCCTCGCTCTCGCCCGGCGCGAGTCGATGCGCTGCCGATCCGGAACAAGAACGCCGACGCCTCATCCGAACGCGCAAACGAAAACGGCCCGCTGAGCGGGCCGCATTCTGTTTTCATCATAAAAATCGCGAACGACCTGCGTTCGGTCCGGATCAGATGGAGCAGGCGTCGTTGAAGGGATTGTCCCTGACGCACGCATCCGTCCCCGTATTCTCAAGCCCGCGAGTCAGCGACTTCACAGACACGACCGAAATCACCGGCCGATTCCAAACTTTTTTGCCCATTGGCTCACCTCGTGAGACTACATCACACCCGCGATGAACATACGGTCATTCACCGGCAAGGCAAAGTCTTTTTGCGTTGCGCGAGGTCGATTCGACCATCTGCGTCCTGCCGCCGCAGATGAGACAACCCTTTTATCATAAGGACTTCACCCTGCATTCAGGCTTGCGGCGACAATGCGGAGAACTCGGGGCCGCCGCTGTCCGGGTCGGCGAGGACCTCTTCGATGCCGCGCCGCAGCAATGCTTCGCCAAGCCGTCGACAGGCCTCGCGCGCCGCCGCCGGCGGCCCCTCCGCGCCATGGGGCGCCGGGCGCACGAGGCCGGCGCCGAGCAGGACCGCCACCCGCTCGACCAGCGCCGCCGGAGAGGCGCCCAGCCGCGAAGCGATCCCCCCCAGCCGCGCCGGCCCCTCGGCCAGCGCCTCGGCCAGCGGCAGATAGGCCGCGCGCGCCAGCGTCATCGGGCCGAGCAGCCCTTCCACCCGCACCCCTGCGGCGATGGCGGCGGCGAGGTCCGGTCGCGCGGCGACGATGCTCAGATCCGCCGCCTCCACCCGTTCGGCCGCCGTCGGCACGCCGGCCCGGTGGAACAGGTCGGACCGCGTCTGGCGCACGATCATCAGGTCTGCGGTTTCGGCCGCGAGGAACGGGTCGGCGCAGCGTTCGACCTCGGCGCGCTGCGCTTCGGTCATGTCGAAGGCGGGGGCGAGGCGCAGCGGATCGGCCGGCGACCAGCCCGCGATCCCGCCGCGCGCCAGCATCGCGCCCAGCGCCGCCGAACCTTCCAGCGGCAGCCGCGGCGCCCCCCAGATCCGCGCGAAGACCGATGGCGGCAGCCGGCGCATCTCGTCGCGCGTGCGGGCCCAGTCGGAGGCGCCGCGCATGAACCAGTGGCTGGACAGCGCCACCCGCTCGGCGTCCTCCAGCGTGCGGGCCATGCGCCCGGCGAGATCGCCGATGCCGCCCGCCGCCTGCCAGCGGCTGCGCATCAGCTGGCGCAGCGCGGTCTCCGTCACCCCGCCCGGCGCCACCGAATAGGTCAGCTGGAAGCCGCCCCCGGGCGCGAGACGGCGGGCGAGCAGGTCCACGATGGCCGCGCGCGCGGCCGCGTCCAGCAGGTCCCAACCCCAGGGCATCACGATCAGGTCGAACGCGGGCAGCTCGAATTCGCGCAAGTCAAGGCGGGCGAGGAGCCCGACCGGATCGGCGCCGATCAGCGTCGCGTCGAGCCCGGCCTCGTCCAGCAGCGCCTGCGCCTGGGCCGCCTCCTGCGGCTCGGCGGTCTGGCCCCAGATCTCCGCCCCGGTCCCGGCCAGCGCCGCAGCCTGGGCGGCGAGCCCGACGCCGGTCCCCACCTCCAGCATCAGCACCCGCCGGAAGCGCCGCAGCGGCGCCCCGGCCAGCGCGCCGGCGGCCTGCAGGCGGACGGGCGAGGCGAAGGGGAAGGCGCCGTGGCAGGCCGGCAGATCCCGGATCACCGTCGCGCGACGCCCGCCGGGGGGCGCCGGCGGGCGCGGGCTGGAGGCGGTCTGGCCAACGGGGGTCCGGGTCATGCGGGCCTTGAGCCTCCGGTTGCGTGCGGCAGGCATTTATGCCAGAGACCCTTGGGGAAACAAGGGGCGCGCCGGGGGGCGAGCCCCGGGGTTCGGAGACGGCGCATGGGGCCTATCGGCGATATGGGGCCTATCGGCGACTCCGCCACGCCGGACCGCCGCGCCTGCGGAGCGGTCGAACATGCGCGCCGCTCCCCTGAACGTCTCTTCCATAAGGGTCATGCCCGAAAACGTCGCGCCCTGATGGCGCGAGCGGCGGGACATGTCGCCATCGGACGCCGCGCGGGGAGCCGTCGGGCATGATCGCGACGCCGCATGTCTCGGACCAGGTCGCCGCCGAGCCGTCGGCGCTCGCGACTCCGCCCTTCGCGACCCCGCCCTTCGCGACCCCGCCGCGCGAGGCCGGCCTGCGCCCCGCGCCCGGCCGTTTCGCCGCCTTCGGTCTCGTCTTCGACAGCGACCTCGTCGCGCCCTGGATGACGCCGGCGCCCGAAGGCGCCCCCGCCGACGTCACCGTGCGTCTCGGCCCTGTGCCCGACACCGCCGAGGACGCGCCCTGGGCCGGCGTCTGGCGGGTGGTCGCCCCCGGCGTGCTGGTCTTCGACGCCCCCTACATGCGCATGCGGCTGGTGGACGGGCGACGCATCGACCTCGACCTCGACCGCCCCGACCCCGCCAGCCGCGAAACCGTGACCCTGACGCTCGCCTACGGCGCGATGCCGGCCCTGCTGCATCAGCGCGGCGCGCTGCCGATGCACGCCGCCGCCGCCGCCGGGCCGTCGGGCGCGGCGCTCTTCATCGGCGACGCCGGGGCCGGAAAATCCACCTTCGCCGCGATGCTGTCGGGCGCGGGCTGGGCGCTGGCGGGCGACGACCTGATCGCGCTCGACCTCGCGCCCGATCGCCCTCTGGGCGTGCATCGCGCCATGCGCACCGCGCGCCTGTTCGAGGACTCCACCCGCGCCCTCGACCGTTACGGGATGGCGGGCGCGCCGCTCGGCGTTCCGGTCACCGGCGCGGGCGAGGGCGTGGGCAAGGAGGTCCGGGCGCTCGCCGACAGCCCCGGCGTCGCCTGGCCTGCGCCGCTGCGCGCGATCTTCGCCCTGGAATGGCTGCATCCCGACGATGCGGCGCCGGAGCTGGAGCGGATCGGCGGCATGCAGGCGCTGATGCGTATCCGCGCCTCGGTCGGGCGGCCTGAGGTCGCCGCCGCGCTGGGCCATGACGCGGCCTATTTCGCGCGGCTCGGCCGTTTGGCCGCGCAGACGCCCGTCTATGTTCTGCGCCGCCCGCGCCGGTTCGCCGCCGCGCCCGCCGCGGCGGCGCTGGCCCGCCGGGCCATCGAGGAGGCGTCCGCGACGGGCGCCGTGAAAGGGAGTTCCGCGTGAATCCGGACGACATGCTCAGCCGACGCCCCGGCGTGATGGAGGCGCGTATCAGCGACGACGAACTGGTCCTGCTCGGGGTCGGCTCCGAGTCCTATTTCGGGCTCGACGCCATCGCGTCGGATGTCTGGGACCGGCTGGAGACGCCGACCCGCTTCGCCGATCTGGTGGCGGGGCTGGCCGAGGACTACGACGCGCCCGCCGCCCAGATCGCGGCCGACATCCTGCCCACGCTCGCCTCCCTGTCCGACGGCGGCCTGATCGCGGTCGTCGCGGCCGGGTGACGTTTCGAGCCGCACCCGGCATGACCCCGACGCGCCTGCCCGTCGCGCCGCAGGCGCGCTTGCCCATCGCGCCGGCGGCGCCGGTGCGCCTGTTCGGGGCTTTCGATGCCCGCGGGCGCGCCGACCTGCTCGACGCGGCCTTCGCGCGGATGCGGGCGCCGCTGGAAGGCGGGGCCTGGGCGGGGCCGGATCTCGACGGGCGAAACGCCGCCACCGACCCGGCCGCGCGGGTGCTGCGGCTCGGCCTGCGTCTGCCCGCCGGCAGGGCGATGGCGGCGGAGGGCCGTCTGCGCCGCCGCGGCGGGCTGGTCATCGCCGGCTTCGCCCGGGTCTATGACGATGCGGACGCGGAGACGGCCGGCCCCGCCGAAACCCGCGACGAGGCCGATCTCGACCGGATCGCCGACGCGCTCGCCGCCGGGGCCTTCGAGACGACCGCCACCGGACCCGCGGCGCTGGAAGGCGCCTACTCCGTCGCCGCGCTCGACCTGCGCGCGCCCGGCGCCCCGGTCCTGACCCTGCTGCGCGACGCCATGGGGCACGAGCCCTTGCCCTACGCGGTGCGCCCCGACGGGCTGGTGCTGTTCTCCACCTGGATCCACTGCCTGCGCGCGGTCCCCGGGCTCGACGGCGACCCGGATCCGGCCGCGGTCGAGGAATTTCTCCTCTTCGCCGATCTGCCCGACGGCGGCACGGTCTGGCCGGGGATCGAGGAACTGCCCCGCGGGGCGCTCCTGCGCGCCGACGCCTCCGGCGCCGCGCGGCGCACGCATTGGCGCATCGGCCCCGACCCGGCCCTGCGCGGCCTGAGCGACGACGCGATGATGGAGGCCGGCCGCGACCTCGCCCGCCGCGCCACGCGCGCGCGCTGGGCGCGGCTGGGCGCGCGGCCGGCGGTGCTTTATTCCGGCGGGCTCGACAGCTCGCTGATGGCGGGTCTGGTCTGCGCGGCGGCGCCCGGGGGCGTCGCCGTGCCGGCCTTCAGCTCCGTCTCCACCGAAGGCGCCGCGCCGACCGAGGCCGCGTCCCGCGCGGCGCTGCAGGCGCATTGGCCGAACCTGAAGGCGATCCCGTTCCGCTCCGACGGCGCCACCGCGCTGGGGGGCGCGTGGGAGGCCTGGGCGCGTCACGGCCTGCCCAATATCGACGGCTTCGCCGACACCTATTTCGGGATGCCCCGCGCGATGCTGGCGCTGGGCTTCGACGCGGCGATGGGCGGCTTCGGCGGCGACATGCTGGTGTCCCATGCGCTGCGCGACCGGCTGCGCGAGGATCTGCGCCGGCTGCGGCTGCGCGATGCGCTGACCGAAATGCGCCTCGCGCGCGCCGAGGGACATGGCCGCAAATATCTGCTCAAGCTCGCGCTCGCCCCCACCGGGCGGGCCGCGCATCTGCGCCAGGTCCGCGCCGGCCGCGCTTCGATGGACCGGGTGCGCATCGGCCCGCCGGTGGCGACGGCGCGGATGGAGGACTGGATCGCGCGCCGCCCGCCGCCCTTCGCGCATCGCGCGCCCAGCATCCGCGCGGCGGAGCTGCAGGGGCCGATGGGCGCCGCGACCTGGATGATCTGCGACTTCCAGCTGCCCGGCGCGTCCCTGTCCGACGCGCCCGACATGGTGGCCTATGGCTCGCCGCTGCTCGACACCCGGCTGATGGCGGCGGTGATCGCGGCGCCGGCGCGGCTCAAGCGGTTCGGAGGCATGCGGCGCGGCTATATCCGCCGGTTGCTGGCCCCCGTGGCGCCCGACAGCGTCACATTTCGTTACGACAAATCCGCCTTCCAGCCCGACGAGGCCCGCCTGATGCGGGAGGCGCTGCCCCAGGTCGAGCGCGACCTCGCCGTCTTCGCCGCCGATCAGCCGATGTGGCCCGAGCTGGTCGACCGGGCGCTGCTGGCGGCGCGGCTCACGCGGGTGCGGGGCGGGACCTCCGACAGCTTCGACCGAATCGCGGTGCTGCGGGCCTGGAATTTCGGCCGTTTCCTCTCCCTCGCCGCCGGGGGCGGACCCGATTGACGGCCTAAAGCGACCGCCGCGCCCGCAAGGCCGCGCCGATGGTGCCGTCGTCGAGATAGTCGAGCTCGCCGCCGATCGGCACGCCCTGGGCGAGCGTGGTGCAGGCGACGCCTTCGGGCAGGCTTTCGGCGACGTAGTGGGCGGTGGTCTGGCCGTCGATGGTGGCGGGCAGGGCGAGGATGACCTCCGCCACCCCCTCGCGGGCGCGGGCGGCGAGGCGGGGGATGCCGATTTCCTCCGGCCCCGCCCCGTCCAGCGCCGACAGAAGCCCGCCCAGCACGTGATAGCGCCCGCGAAAGGCGCCGCCCCGCTCCATCGCCCACAGGTCCGACACGTCCTGCACCACGCAGAGCGTCGACCCGTCGCGGCGCGGATCCCGGCAGATGGCGCAGCGGCCGGAGGTGGAGATGTTCCCGCATTCCACGCACGGGCGCACGGTGCGCGACACTTCGGTCATCGCCTCCGCCAGCGGGGTCAGCGCCAGATCCCGCTTGCGCACCAGATGCAGCGCCGCGCGGCGGGCGGAGCGGGGGCCGAGGCCGGGGAGGCGGGCCAAGAGCTCGATCAGCCGCTCCACCGCGCGGCCATCCTCGCCCGCGCCTTCGGAATTGGCGCCGATGCCGGTCCTGTCGTTCTCGCCGTATCCGTCCCGGTCCTGCACGGTGCTCACCCCTCGCGGAACTGGAGCCTGTGCAGATCGGCGTAGAGGCCGCCTTGCGACAGAAGCTCCTCATGGCGGCCGATCTGCACGATGCGCCCGCCATCCATGGCGACGATCATGTCCGCGTCGCGGATCGTGGACAAGCGGTGCGCGATGATCAGCGTGGTGCGGCCCGAGGAAAGCCGGTCGAGCGCCTGGCGGACCTTCTCCTCCGCCTCCGCATCGAGCGCGGAGGTCGGCTCGTCCATCAGCAGGATCGGCGCGTCCTTCAGCATGGCCCGCGCGATGGTCAGCCGCTGCCGCTCGCCGCCCGAAAAGCGCAGGCCGCGTTCGCCCGCCTGGGTGTCGAGGCCTTCGGGCAGGGCCGCCAGAAAATCCCAGGCCTGCGCGTCGCGGGCGGCCTGTTCGATGGCGTCCCGCCCGGCTTCGGGATCGCCGAAGCCGATGTTGCGCGCGACCGTGTCGTCGAAGATCACCGCATCCTGGCCCACGACCGCGACCTGGCCGCGCAGGCTGCGCAGCGTCGCCTCGCGGATGTCGCGGCCGTCGATCAGCACCGCGCCGGATGTGGCGTCGTAGAGCCGCGGGATCAGGTTCATCAGCGTGGTCTTGCCCGCCCCCGACCGCCCGACCAGCGCCACCTTGGCGCCCGCGGGGATGGTCAGGTCGATGTCGCGCAAGGCCGCCGCGCCGCCCTCGTAGTCGAAGCTGACATGGTCGAAGCGGATCTCGCCGGTCACGCGGGGCAGGGCGACGGCGCCCGGCCGGTCGGCGATCCTGGGTTCGGCGTCCAGCACGGTGAAGATCCGCTCGCCCGCCGCCGAGCCCTGCTGGACCTCGGCGTAGAGCGTGCCGAAGCCGCGCAGCGACTGGCCCGCGATCAGGAAGGACGACACGAAGGCCATGAATTCGCCGATGGAGTTGGTGCCCGCCGCGATCCGCGCCCCGATCACCCAGAAGATGATGGCGAGGCCGAGGCCCGCCAGCAGTTCCAGGAACGGGTCGATGCGGGCGCGCTGGTCGGCGGCGCGGACCCGCAGGCGACGCAGGCTCTCGAAGGTTTCGCCGGCCTTTTCGGAGAGGTAGCCCTCCAGCCGGTAGGTCTTCGAAAGGCGGATGCCGCTGAGACCCTCGGCGATGCGGGCGGTCATCTCGCCGGCCTCTTCCTGGGACCGCCGCGCGATGCGGCGCAGGCGCCGGCCGATATTGCCGATGGGGATGGCGGCGAGCGGCAGGGCGCCGAGCGCGTAGAGGGTCAGTTCCCAGTCGATCCAGAGCAGCGCACCCAGCAGCCCGATCACGGTCAGCCCGTCGCGGATCAGCCCGGTGATCAGCTTTTCCACCGAGGAATGCAGCACCAGAATGTCGGTGGTGAAGCGGTTGGCGGTGGCGGCCGGGGCCTCGCGGTCGAGCGTCGCCAGATCGGCGCGCATCAGGGCCGCGTACATCGCCCGCTGCAGGTCGGCGTCGATCTGGGAAAGGATGGCGTTGGTCAGCAGCCGCTGGGCGTAAAGCGCCGCGGATTTCACCGTCACCGCGGCGATGACCAGCACGGGGGCGAAGCGGATCACGTCGAGGGCCCGGGTCTCGAACCCTTCCAGCGCCCATTTGATCAGCAACGGATAGACCGAGGTCGCCCCCGCCACCAGCGCGATCAGCATGAGGTTGAGCACGAGACGGCGCCAGTAGGGCCGCAGCCAGTCGCGCCAGAGCCGGGCCAGCACGTCCATGGTGCGCGCCTCGACCGGCGCGCGGGGCAGGGTCGCTGCGGCGGCGCGGTAGGCTTTGACGGCGGGGTCGGCCATGCGGTGCTCCTGCTTGGACGCGATCCTACGCGGCCGAGGGGGGCGGCGTCGGGGCTCCTGTCTAGCGGCGTGGGCGCGAAGGTCCAGAGGGCAGGGGCGCGCGGGGGGGAGGGGGCATCGCGATCCGACGCCTTGGCGATCACGAAAAGTGATTCCGCCGCCTCGCCGCGGGTTCCGCAGCGCAAACCCTTGGATTGTCTCGCCCGCCCGCCGCGCGCCCGCCTTCGGCCCGGCCGAAGCACGGGCGCCGCGACGTTCGATATCTTTTGCACCGCAACGATTGGCTGTAGCCCTGTCCGGTCCCGCGGGCGCGCGCGCCCGAACCCCGCCCCCTCAAGAGGTCCGCCATGTCCCTCGCTTTCGGCCGGCATTTCCTGTCCATCCCCGGCCCCTCGGTCATGCCCGACCGGGTGCTCAACGCCATGCACCGCGACGCGCCCAACATCTACGAGGGCGAGATCACCGTGATGGTCGAGGGCCTTTACGAGGACCTCAAGCGCGTCGCCCGCACGAAGGAAGGCCGCGTCGCCGTCTACGCCGCCAACGGCCATGGCGCATGGGAGGCGGCGGTCTCCAACCTGTTCTCGCGCGGCGACAAGGCGGTCGCCTTCGACTGCGGCCGCTTCGCGGAAGGCTGGGCGATGTCCGCCCGTCAGATGGGCGTCGACTGCCAGGTGGTCTCCACCGGCGACCGCGGTCCGGTCCCGCCCGAGACGGTGGAGGCGCTTCTGCGCGCCGACGTGAACCATGAGATCAAGGCGGTGATCGTGGTGCAGGTGGACACCGCCTCCTCGGCCCGCAACGACATTCCCGCGATCCGCAAGGCGATCGACGCCGCCGGCCATCCGGCGCTGTTCCTGGTGGACTGCATCGCGTCGCTCGGCACCGAGGTCTTCGAGTTCGACGCCTGGGGCGTGGACGCGATGGTCGCCGGCTCCCAGAAAGGTCTGATGACCCCCCCGGGGCTGAGCTTCGCCTTCATCGGCCCCAAGGCCTGGGAGAGGCAGGGCGACCTCGTCACCGCCTATTGGGACTGGAAGCCCCGCGCCGCGCCCGAGATGTTCTACCAGCGCTTCGGCGGCACCGCCCCCACCCATCTGCTCTTCGGCCTGCGCCAGGCGCTGACCATGCTGCTGGAGGAGGAGGGGATCGAGAAGGCCTGGCGCCGCCAGCGGATCCTCGCCGACGCCACCCGCGCGGCGGTGGAGGCCTGGGGGTCGAACGGCGGCCCGGTGGAGCTGAACGTGACCGACGAGGACGCGCGCGCCAACGCCGTCACCACCATCCTCACCCGCGGCTTCCCCCCCGCCGCCCTGCGCCAGATGTGCGAGAGCCAGATGGGCGTGACGCTGGGCATCGGGCTCGGCCGCTATGCCGGCACCTCGTTCCGCATCGGGCATATGGGCTGGCTGAACCCGCCGATGATCCTCGGCACGCTGGGGGCGGTGGAGACGGCGTTCGGGGTGATGGGCGTGCCGCATGGCCCGGGCCTCTCGGCCGCCTCGGCCACCATCGCGCGCGAGCTCGCCGCCGCCTGAGCGATGCGGGGCGGCGGGCGCGCGCCCGCCCGGCCGAACCCGCCTGCGAACATGCGAAAGGCGCGCCCCTGGGCGCGCCTTTCGTCATCGCGGCGACGGTCTTGCGCCCCGCCTGCGCCTCAGCCCCGCCTGCGCCGCGCGCCGAACAGGCCCAGCCCCGCCAGGCCCGCGGCCAGCAGCGGCGCGGCGGCGGGCAGGGGCACGGTCGAGGCCTGGGCCATGGTCGCCGTGCCGAATTCCGACTGGCTCCCCGCATATCCCATGCCGACGGCGCCGGCGTTGGTGACGTTGACCCATCCCAGCGGCAGCACGAGGGACTCGGGACTCGCGCTGAGGGGGGAGCTGGGATTGTAGAAGTCCAGAGTGAAGTCGTCCGTCCCGACGGTCGTGACGTCGGCCCCTTCGCCGTAGATCACGCCCTGAACGCGGAGAAGCGTATAGGTGTCGTCCACCTGCACCGAAATCATGATGTCGTCGATGTCGAATTCCGTCGTGCCGATGGTGATGCCCGAGAAGGACGCCACCTCGGCCACGTACCAACCTTCCGTGCCGGGATCCACGCCGACCGAACCGGAGAAGGTGAACGAGATCGAGCTCGGCGCGTAGGTGGGGTCCCAGCCGGTGGCGCCGCTGATGGAGCCCGAGAACTCGTAGGTCTGATAGATCGCCCCGGCGAGGGCGGGCGCCGCGGCGAGCGCGCTGGCGAGGGTCAGGCCGGCGGCGGCCAGGCAGGTACGCGGGAAGGACATGCAAAGCTCCTGTGTCGCCCGTGAAACGAAAGCGGAGTCGCTCGGGGTCGGGCATTCACTCGTTATTAATACTCGGGAAGTTGAATGAGCAACGAAAAAAACGAACCGAAATCGTAGAACCAGGAAAACGGTCCATCCTGCGCCCGCCGCCGCCGCCTGTCCGCCGGGCTGGGCGAGGTGGCGACGCCGGGGGTCCCCGGCGTCGTCCGTTTCGGCTCAGGCCCGCCGGCGACGCCGGGCGCCCAGCGCCCCCAGTCCGCCGAGCGCCGCGACCAGCAACGGCGCCGCCGCCGGCAGCGGCACGGCCGACACCTCCGCCCGGGTGAAGGTGATGGCGCCCGTGCCGGTCAGGCCGGAGTCGAGATCCACATATTCCGAATAGTCCGGCAGCGAGCCCCGGACCTCGGCGCTGAACACCGGCAGCGTGAAGCTGGACGGTTCCGCGAGCAGCCCCTCAAGCCCGGTCAGGGCGAAGGTGAGGAGGAAGCCATCCTTCGATTCTTCGGGATACGCTCCGTTTTCGGCGCTGCCGAGCGTGAACGTCGTGTTGAACTCGCCGCCCCCGACATCGATCGACTGGCCCGCGGCATAGACGTTCGACGTATCGAACTCCGTGCTGAAGATGGAAAAAGTCGAGACGTTGACCAGGGTGATCAGGGCGGCGCCCGGGGTTTCGGGAAGCTCGAAGGTTCCGGCGAAGGTGAAGCTCAGTTGTATGGACTGGTACATGCCGTCCGTGAAGCCGCCGACATTGGTGACCGTGCCTTCGAAGTCGTAGGTGACTCCAGCCTGAGCCGGGACGGAGAGTGCGGACAGGAGCAGCGCGAAGCTCCCCGCAAGCGTGGTCGAAAGGGGGGACATGTCTGCGAGGCTCCCGGAAAAAAACGCCAATCTCAAACATGAACAACATTGTTCATGTTGATTTACGTTTCGTCCATGTTTCGGCATGACGCAACGGCCGCCCCGCGTCCTCTTTGTCGCACCGCCCCCGCGCCGCGCCGGCGCGCCCCACTTCCCAACCCCGGACGCCGGGTGTATGCAGCGGCGCATGAGCGATCCGCGCGCGATATCCCCGGCCCTCCGCCGCCTGCGAATTAGCCCGGCGGCCTCCTGAGCGATCAGGGGCGCCGCCCGACACATTCGCGCGCCGGCGGGCCCTCTCCCGCCCCCGGCCGATCCGCCTGATCCCGAGTCATTCGCCTCACGGAGCGTCCGCCCATGTGCGCCGACACCGCCGACAAGACCGCCCCTGACTACCGCGACACCCTGTTCCTGCCGCAGACCGATTTCCCGATGCGGGCCGGCCTGCCCAAGCGCGAGCCCGAATGGCTGGCGCGGTGGGAGAAGCTGGGCGTCTACGACCGCCTGCGCGAAACCGCGGAGGGCCGCCCGCCCTTCGTGCTCCACGACGGCCCCCCCTATGCCAACGGCCACCTGCATATCGGCCACGCGCTGAACAAGACCCTGAAGGACTTCGTGGTCCGCTCGCAGCAGATGCTGGGCCATGACAGCCGCTACGTGCCCGGCTGGGACTGCCACGGCCTGCCGATCGAGTGGAAGATCGAGGAGCAGTACCGCGCCAAGGGTCTCGACAAGGACCAGGTGCCGGTCAACGAGTTCCGCGCCGAGTGCCGCAAGTTCGCCGAAGGCTGGGTGGATGTGCAGCGCGAGGAGTTCAAGCGCCTCGGCGTGACGGGGAACTGGGACGACCCGTATCTCACCATGAACTTCGATGCGGAGGCGGTGATCGCCGCCGAGTTCATGAAGTTCGTGATGAACGGCAGCCTCTATCGCGGCTCGAAGCCGGTGATGTGGTCGGTGGTCGAGAAGACCGCGCTGGCCGAGGCGGAGGTCGAATATCACGACCACCAGTCCCACACGATCTGGGTGAAGTTCCCGGTGGTCCGAGCCCCGGCCGGCGAGGCCGACTGGCCGGTGGAGGAGGATCCCGTCAAGGAGGACGCCTCCCGCCGCGCCGTCGCCGCGCTGAAGGCCCATGTGGTGATCTGGACCACGACGCCGTGGACCATCCCCCAGAACCGCGCCGTCTGCTTCAACCCGACCGTCGCCTACGGTCTGTTCAAGATCACCGACGCGCCCGCCGACAACTGGGCGAAGACCGGGGACCTCCTGTTCCTCGCCGACGCGCTGGCCGAGGACGTGATGGCCAAGGCCAAGGTCGCGGCGTTCGAGCGGGTGCGCGACGTGCCCGCCGACGAACTCCAGGGCATGGTCCTCGCCCACCCGCTGCGCGGCGTGGCGGAGGGGCAGGGGGAATGGGACTACGACGTTCCCATGCTGCCCGGCGATCATGTGACGGAGGAGGCCGGCACCGGCTTCGTCCACACCGCGCCGTCCCATGGCGCGGACGACTACGAGGTCGGGCGCAAGTTCGGCCTGCCGATGACCTACAACGTGATGGAGGACGGCTCCTACCGCGCCGACCTGCCGCTGTTCGGCGGGGCGGTGATCTTCGACCAGAAGGGCAAGGAAAAGGACGCCAACAAGCGGGTGATCGACAAGCTGGCCGAAGTCGGCGCGATGCTCGCCCGCGGGCGGGTCAAGCATTCCTATCCCCACTCCTGGCGCTCCAAGGCTCCGCTGATCTTCCGCAACACGCCGCAATGGTTCGCCGCCATCGACGTGGCGCTGAACGACGGCATGGACGATCACGGGACCACCATCCGCGAACGGGCCCTGACCTCCATCGACACGCTGGTCGAGTTCACCCCGCGTTCGGGCCGCAACCGCCTGCATGCGATGATCGAGGCGCGCCCCGACTGGGTGCTGTCGCGCCAGCGCGCCTGGGGCGTGCCGCTGACCTGCTTCATGCGCGAGACCGGGCCGGGCGAGGTCGAACTCCTCCGCAATCCGGAGGTCAACGCCCGGATCGAAGCCGCGTTCCGCGAGGAGGGCGCCGACGCCTGGTTCAACGACGACGCCCACGCCCGCTTCCTGACCGGGATCGAGGGCGTGACCCCCGCCGACTGGACCAAGGTCTCCGACATTCTCGACGTCTGGTTCGACAGCGGCTCCACCCACGCCTTCGCGCTGCGCGACCGTCCCGACGGGATCTGGCCCGCGTCGCTCTATCTGGAGGGCACGGATCAGCACCGCGGCTGGTTCCATTCCTCGCTGCTGCAGGGCTGCGGCACCCGCGGCCGGGCGCCCTATGAGGGCGTGCTGACCCACGGCTTCACGCTGGACGAGAAGGGCATGAAGATGTCCAAGTCCATCGGCAACACCGTGGCGCCCGAGGACATCATCCGCCAGTACGGCGCCGATATCCTGCGGCTCTGGGTGGCGCAGTCCGACTTCACCGCCGACCAGCGCATCGGGCCGGAGATCCTGAAGGGCACCGCCGACAGCTACCGCCGCCTGCGCAACACGCTCCGCTTCCTGATCGCGGCCTGCGACGGCTTCGAGGACGCCGAAAAGGTCGACGTCGCCGAGATGCCGGAGCTGGAGCGCTTCGTGCTGCACCGGCTGACCGAGCTCGACGCCGAAGTGCGCGAGGGCTACGGCCGCTACGCCTTCCAGACCGTGTTCCAGACGCTCTTTCAGTTCACCACCGGCGAGCTCTCCTCGGTCTATTTCGACGTCCGCAAGGACACGCTCTACTGCGACCCCGCCTCCAGCCTGCGCCGTCGGGCCTGCCGCACGGTGATGGACGCGCTCTTCCATCGCCTGGTCACCTGGCTGGCCCCGATCCTGGTCTTCACCATGGAGGAGGCGTGGCTGGAACGCTTCCCCGGCGACGCGTCCTCGGTCCATCTCCAGGACTTTCCGGTCACGCCGGACTGGCGCGACAGCGACCTCTTGACCAAGCGGTGGGCTCAGGTCCGCGAAGCCCGCCGCGTGGTCACCGGGGCGCTGGAGATCGAGCGTCGCGAAAAGCGCATCGGCTCCAGCCTCGAGGCGGCGCCGGTGGTGCATGTGACGGATCCGGCGCTGAAGGCGCTGCTGGACTCGGTGTTCTTCGCCGATCTCTGCATCACCTCCGGCATCACCCTGACCGACGCGGCCGCGCCGGCGGGGGCCTTCGCGCTGCCCGACGTGGCGGGCGTGGCGGTGGTTCCGGCGCTGGCGGAGGGGGAGAAATGCGCGCGCTGCTGGAAGGTGCTGCCGGATGTGGGAACCCATGCGCATGAGGCCGTCTGCGTCCGCTGCGACGCGGCGCTGACCGAAGCCGGCGTCTGATCCCGGAAAGGCCGGGACCCCCCGGCAACGGTTGCGAGAGATGAAACGCGGGCGGGGCTTCGAGCCTCGCCCGCGTTTCGCGTTTGGGGCGGGTCTCCGCCACGCGCCGCCCCGTTAACCGCGGTCCTTCACGCATTCCTCATCGGCACGTGACAAAAGCCGCGTCGCACGACGGCGTACGCCGCCGACCCGCCGCCCTCCTCCCCTTGCGGGACCGGGCGGACGCGCCTTGCCGAACAGCAGGTCCGACCCTTTCCAACGCCGCCCGCCGCGCCCGTCGCGGCGGCCCCGACCGTCTGTCCCGAACCGTATCCCCGTCTCGCCGGCCGCCCCCGCGAGCCCAGCAAGGAGCCCTCCATGGCCGCACTTCTTTCCTTCGACGCCCAGGTGGCTCGTTTCCTCGGCCGCCGCGACGGCGGCGACCGCATCAAGATGGACGGCTTCACGCTGACCAACACCGGCGACGAACGCTCCACCACCGGCGCGCAGGTCGAGGTGAAGGTGACCTATCTGTCGAAGACCACCGACGCCGAGCAGACCTCGACCATCGTGGTCGACGTGCCGCGGCTCGATGCGGGGGAGAGCTTCGGCCCCCTGACCCGCGCCTTCGACCTGCCGACCGACGCGGCCGCCGGCGATCTCCTCGTGTCCTACCGGCTGATCTCGGATGCCGAGGGCGGGCCGGCGCTGCTCGAAGGCGCCACGGAGATCGCGGTCGACACGTTGCAGATCACCCCGTTCACCACCGGCGCCGACGCGGTGCTGCTGGAGCAGACCTCCGCCGCCGCCTGGTTCGCGCTCGGCGGCGCCGACGAGGTCTACGGGACCGAGGGCGATGACGACATCCGCGGCGGCGGCGGGGCCGACGATCTTCGCGGCGGGCTCGGCGACGACACGCTCTACGGCCAGAACGCGGCCGACGAGCTCTACGGCAACGACGGCGACGACACGCTGGAAGGCGGCGGCGGGCGCGACACCCTCGCGGGCGGCATGGGCGTCGACCTGCTCAACGGCGGCGGCGGGGGCGACAGCCTCTATGGCGACGAAGGCGACGACACCCTGAACGGCGGGGCCGGGGGCGACGACCTCTATGGCGGCGCCGACGACGACCAGCTGCTCGGCGACGCCGGCAACGACAAGCTCTACGGCGAAGACGGCGCCGACGACCTGATGGGCGGCGACGGCCGGGATCGGCTCTACGGCGGCGCCGGCGCGGACACGCTCGACGGCGGCGAGGGCGATGACATCCTCGTGGGCGGCGACGACGCCGACACCCTTGACGGCGGCGCCGGCAAGGACCGGATCGGCGGCGGCGCGGGCGCGGACGTGGTCAACGGCGGCGACGGCAACGACAAGCTCGCCGGCAACGACGACGCCGACACCCTGAACGGCGGCGCCGGGGATGACCGGCTCAGCGGCGGCGCGGGCGACGATTTGATGAACGGCGGCGACGGGAACGACCTGCTCAAGGGCGGCGCCGGCGCGAACCTGATGAACGGCGACGCCGGCGACGACCGGCTGGTCGGCGGCGCGGAAAACGACGTGATGGACGGCGGCGCCGGCAACGACCGGCTCGACGGCGGGGCGGGCGAGGATGTGCTGCGCGGCGGCGCGGGGGGCGACCGGCTCTTCGGCGGGGCCGGTGACGACGTGATCGAGGGCGGCGACGGCGCCGACTACATCGTGGGCGGCGACGGCGCCAACACCCTGAGCGGCGGCGACGGGAACGATCAGTTCCGGTTCCACGGCTACGACTTCGGCGACGACGTGATCACCGATTTCGAAGACGGCGACTTCCTCTACTTCCGGAGCGGTCCGCTGAGCAAGTCGTCCCTGCAGCTGGTGCAGGACGGCGACGACGTGCTCCTCAACTTCACGAGCTTTCTGGGCAACACGGTCGCCACGCTCACCTTGCAGGACACGCTGGTCGAGGACATCGACGAGAGCCAGATGAACGTCGACTTCTTCTGACGCCCCGAAGGCTGGCCGAAAGCCGGCGGACCCGGCCTCGACCGAACGAAAACGGGCGGCCCGACCAGGCCGCCCGCCGTCGTCTCGCGATCCCGTCGCGTCGGGCGCGACGCCCCGGGATCAGAGCAGCGCCTTGACCTTGGCCGCCGCGGCCTCGGCGGTGATGCCGAACCGGGCGTAAAGCTCGGGCGCGGGGGCGGAGGCGCCGAAGCCCTCCATGCCCACGAAAGCCGCCTTCTTCTCCGAGCCGCGCTCGGCGCAAAGCCAGCGGTCCCAGCCGAACGGCCCGGCCGCCTCGATGGCGACGCGCACGGGACCCGCGGGCAGCACCTTCCTGCGATAGGCCTCGTCCTGGGCGGCGAAAAGCTCCCAGCACGGCATCGACACCACCCGCGTCCCGATCCCGTCGGCCTGGAGCAGGTCGCGCGCGGCGAGCGCGATCTCGACCTCCGAACCCGTCGCCATCAGGATCGCGCGGCGCTTGCCCTCGGCCTCGGCCAGCACATAGGCGCCCTGGGCGACGAGGTTCTTCGCCTGGTTCTTCGTCCGCACCGCCGGCAGGTTCTGCCGCGACAGCGCCAGCACCGAGGGCGCGCCCTTGGTGGTCATCGCGATCTCCCACGACTCCAGCGTCTCCACCGAGTCGGCGGGGCGGAAGACGAGGGTGTTGGGCGTGGCGCGCAGCATCGCCAGATGCTCGACCGGCTGGTGGGTGGGGCCGTCTTCGCCGAGCCCGATGGAATCATGGGTCATCACGTAGATCGACCGCACCCCCATCAGCGCCGACAGCCGCATCGCGCCGCGGGCGTAGTCGGTGAAGCACATGAAGGTGCCGCCATAGGGGATCACGCCCCCGTGCAGCGCCATGCCGTTCATCGCCGCCGCCATGCCATGCTCGCGGATGCCGTAATAGACGTAGCGGCCCTTGCGGTTGTCGGCGTCGTAGGCGCCGAGCCCGGTGGTCAGGGTGTTGTTGGACCCGGTGAGGTCGGCCGAGCCCCCGATGGTTTCCGGGCAGGCCGCGTTGATCGCGCCGAGCGCGATTTCAGAGCTCTTGCGGGTCGCGACCTTGGGCTGGTCCTCGATCAGCTGCTTCTTCAGCTTGCGCACCGCGGCGGCGAGCTTGGGCGAGGTCTCGCCGGTCATCACCCGCTCGAACTCGGCCTGCCTGGCGGGCGACAGCATGCCCAGCCGCGCCTCCCAGGCGTAGCGCTCGCCCGAGCCCTGCTTGCCGATCTCCGCCCACTGGGCGGCGACGTCGTTGGGGATCACGAAGGGCGCGTGGCTCCAGCCGTAGATCTCGCGGACCGCGGCGATCTCGGCGTCGCCCAGCGGCGAGCCATGGGCGCCGGCGGTGTCCTGCTTCTTGGGGCTGCCGTAGCCGATATGGGTCTTGCAGGCGATCAGCGTCGGGCGGTCGTCGGCCTTGGCCGCGGTCATCGCCCGGTCGATATCGACCGGATCATGCCCGTCGCAGCTCAGCACCGCCCAGCCGGAGGCGGAGAACCGCGCCAGCTGGTCGGTGATGTCCGACGCATCGACCCGTCCGTCGATGGTGATGCCGTTGTCGTCCCAGAGCACGATCAGCTTGGAGAGCTTCTGCTTGCCCGCGAGCCCGATGGCCTCCTGGGAGATCCCCTCCATCAGGCAGCCGTCGCCGGCGATCACCCAGGTGCGGTGGTCGACGATCTTCTTCCCATAGCGCGCGGCGAGCGATTCCTCGGCCATCGCCATGCCGACCGCTGTGGCGAGCCCCTGGCCCAGCGGGCCGGTGGTGGTCTCGATCCCTTCGGCATGGCCGTATTCCGGGTGGCCGGCGGTCTTGGCGCCCCACTGGCGGAAGTTCTTGAGCTGGTCGATGCTCATGCCCTTGTAGCCGGTCAGGTGCAGCAGCGCGTAGAGCAGCATCGAGCCATGGCCCGCCGACAGCACGAAGCGGTCGCGGTCGTGCCAGCCGGCATGGCCGGCGTCGAATTTCAGGTGCTTCTCGAACAGCACGGTGGCCACGTCGGCCATGCCCATCGGCATGCCGGGATGCCCGGAATTCGCCGCCTGCACCGCATCCATGGCGAGGGTGCGGATCGCGGCGGCTTTCATCCAGTGCTCGGGATGGCGGGCGCGGAGGGTGGGAATGTCCACGTTGATTCGCCTTTCGTCATCTTGCCGCCGGATCTTGCCGCCGGACTGGGGCGTGCCGGGCGGACGCCTTGCAGGGGGCGCGGGCCGCGGCGGTCATGCATCGAAGGGGCCGCATGGTCAAGGGCGCGCCGGGGCATCGGGGGCGGAATCCTCGTCCGCGGGCGCTTGACGGGGGCGCGCGCGGATGTTCGAATCGCCCGCGACAGGCGTGATCGCGAATGCGGGACGCGAAGCGGAACACACCGCGAGGCCGGGCAGGCCACGGGACGGAGGGATGCGCGTGGCGCAGACGCGAAGCACGGGAATCGCGGCGGCCAAGCGGACGCTGGCCGCGGCGCTGGGCGAGCTTGAGGCGGCCGTCGAGGATCTGCGGGAACAGGCGGGCGACGCCCAGGCCGAAGCGCTGTCGCTGGAGGAGGCCGACGCCGCCGCCCGCGCCGCGATGGCGAGGGTGGTGGAGCTGGAGCACGCCCTGACCGACCGGCGCAACGCCGCCGCGGCGGCCGAGGCCGCGGCCGCCGACGCCGAGGCCGACCGCGACGCGCTGCGCGACGAGCTCGCCGCCGCGCGCGAGGAGCTCGAACGCCTGCGCGCGCTGCGCGAGGAGGACGCCACCATGATCGAGGAGGCGCTGGCCGAGCTGCGCGCCGTGGTGTGACGCGAGCCTCGCGCGCCCCCCTCCCGACCTTTCCCGTATCCGGAGACTGATCCCCATCATGGCCGATCTCGACATCGCCATCGCCGGCCGCAGCTACCGCGTCGCCTGCGCCGACGGGGAGGAGGACAACCTCACCCGCGCCGCCGCCCTGCTGGCCGACGAGGCCGAAATCCTGCGCGAGCAGTTCGGCGACCGCTTCGCCGGCATCCCGGAAAGCCGGGTGCTGCTGATGACCTCGCTGATGCTGGGCGACCGCTTCCGCGCCACGCTCGACGCCGCCGCCATGGCGCCGGCGCCCGACGACGATCTCGCCCCGGGGGCGCCCGACGCGCAGCAGCGGGGCTTCTTCGACGACACCCTCGCCGCAAGGGTGGCGGAGCTGGAGGCGGAGCTCGCCGAGGCGCGCGAGGCCGAAGCCACCGCCCTCGCCGCGCTTGAGGACGCCGCCGCGCGGGTCCGCACCCTCGCCGCCGAGATCCAGGAGGACGTCGACCTCGAAGACGACGAGGACGAGGACGCGGATGAGGGTGACGCCGCCCCGGACGACGAGGAAGACCCGGCGGAGGACGCGGCCGAAGGCGACGACCTCGAGGACGAGGAAGAGAACGAGGCGGAAGATGATCTGGCCGTCAGCCTCACGCTCGATGTCGACGAGGATGCTGACGACGCGGAGGACGAGGAGGACCTCGACCCCGAAGCGGCGGATGACGACCTCCGCCGCTGACCGCGCCGCCCTCTCCGGTTGACAGCGCCGCCCCCCGCGCGATGCTCGCGCCATGACCCATGCGCCTTTCGCCCCCCGCCTGACCCGCGCCCCCCGCGCCCATGACCCCGAGCGGGGGGCGGAGGCGTGGGCGGCGCTCGGCCCCGACCTCGCCCTCCCCGAACTGCGCCCCCTGATCGAGGGCGCCGCCGGATCCTCCCCCTATCTGCGGGAGCTGATGGTCAAGGAAGCCGCCTGGCTGCCCGGCGCCCTCGCCCTCCCCCCCGAGACCGCGCTGTACACCCTGCTGGCCGAGGCCGCCGAGGTCGCGACCGCCGAGCCCCGCGCCCGCCACGGCCTGCTGCGCCGGGGCAAGCGGCGCCTCGCGCTCCTCACCGGGCTCGCCGATCTGGGCGGGGTCTGGGACCTGGAGGCGGTGACCGGCGCGCTGTCGGATTTCGCCGACATCGCCGTCGACACCGCCCTGCGCGCCGGTCTCATGGAAGAGATCGCCCGCGGCCGCCTGCCGGGGGCCGAGGCCGACCCGACCGGCGCCTCCGGCCTCGTCTCCATCGCCATGGGCAAGGGCGGCGCGCGCGAGCTGAACTATTCGTCCGACATCGACCTGATCTTCCTCTACGACGAAAGCCGCCACGCCCCCGACGACCACGCCGAGATCCGCGCCCGCCTGGTCAAGGTCTGCCAGGCCGCGTCGCTGATGCTGTCGAAGCCCACCGGCGAGGGCTATGTGTTCCGCACCGACCTGCGGCTGCGCCCCGACCCCTCGGTCACGCCGGTCTGCCTCGGCATGGACACGGCCGAGCGCTATTACGAATCCCTCGGCCGCACCTGGGAACGCGCCGCCTTCATCAAGGCCCGCGCCGCGTCCGGCGACATCGCGGCCGGCGAGGCGTTTCTCGACCGCCTGCGTCCGTTCATCTGGCGCCGCTTCCTCGACTTCGCCGCGATCCGCGACGCCCATGACATCCGCCAGCGCATCCGCGCCCATCGCGGCTCGGGCGGCGAGATCTCGGTTCCCGGCCATGACGTGAAGCTTGGCCGCGGCGGGATCCGGGAGATCGAGTTCTTCGTGCAGACCCGGCAGCTGATCTGCGGCGGCCGCGACCCGGCGCTGCGCCCGCGCGCCACAAGGCCGGCGCTGGCCGCGCTGGTCGAGGCGGGCTGGGTGGCCGAGGAGACGGCCGCGGTGCTCGACGCCGCCTACCTCGCCCATCGCGAGCTGGAGCACCGCCTGCAGATGGTCGAGGACCGCCAGACCCACGACATGCCCACCGCGCCGGAGGCCCGCGACCGCATCGCGGCGCTGGCGGGGTTCCCCGACCGCCGGACCCTGGAGGCCGAGCTCGACGCCCGCCTGCGCGCCGTCGCGAAGATCACCGAGACCTTCTTCGCCCCCTCCGCCCCCCGCAAGGCCCAGCCCGAAAGCCCCGCCGCCCCCTGCGCGCCGTCATTGAAAACCCGCGGCTTCGCGCGCCCCGACGTCGGCGCGGCGCTGGTCGACCGCTGGCGCGACGGCGCGATCCCCGCCACGCGGTCCGAGCGCGCGCGGGCGCTGCTGGCGGAGCTGGAGCCGCTGATCCTCGACGCGCTCGCCCGCGCCGCTTCCCCCGACGACGCGCTGCTGCAATTCGACCGCTTCCTGTCGGGTCTGCCGACCGGGGTGCAGATCCTGTCGCTGTTCTCGGCCAACCCGCGCCTGCTCGACCTGATCGCCGAGATCTGCGCCGCGGCGCCGCGGCTGGCGGAAGAGCTTGGCCGGTCCTCGCGGGTCATCGACGCCATCCTCGCCACCGATTTCTTCCGCCCGCTGCCCGACGCCGACGCGCTGATGGCCGAGCTCTGCGAGTGGCTGGGGCGGGAGGACGACTACGAACGCAAGCTCGACGCCGCCCGCCGCTGGGCGAAGGAGATGCGCTTCCGCATGGGGGTTCAGCTCTTGCGCGGCATAGCGGACGCGGAGGAGGCGGGCCGCGGCTTCTCCGCCATCGCCGAGGCGGCTTTGCGCGCCTTGATGCCGGAAGTGGAGGCCGAATTCGCCCGCCGCTACGGGCCCGCCCCGGGGGAGGGCGCCGCGGTGCTCGCCATGGGCCGGCTCGGCAGCCGGGAGATGACGGCGAATTCCGACCTCGACCTGATCCTGCTTTACGAGGCGGCGGGGGTGGAGGCCTCCGACGGCCCGAAGTCGCTGACCACCGGCATCTGGTACGCCCGTTTCGCCCAGGCCCTGATCCTCGCCATGTCGGCCAAGACCGCGGAGGGCACGCTCTACGAGATCGACATGCGCCTGCGTCCGTCGGGGCGGCAGGGCACGGTCGCGACGTCGATCACCGGTTTCCGCGACTACCATGCCGAGCGCGCCTGGACCTGGGAGCGGATGGCCCTGACCCGCGCCCGCGCCGTCGCCGGGCGGCCCGGGGCGATGGCGGCGGCGGATGCGGCGATCGCGGAGGCGCTGACCCGCCCCCAGGACCCCGCGCTGATCCGCGCCGACGCCGCCGAAATGCGGGCCCGCGTCGCCGGGGCCGCCCAGGCCGCCAAACGGACGCCCTGGTCGGTGAAGCGCTCGCGCGGCGGGCTGATGGATGTGGAATTCGCCGCCCAGTCGGGGATCCTCGCCGAAATCGCCGCCGCCCCCGACCCCGCCGCCGCCTGCGCGGCGCTGCCCCATGCCGCCGACGCGCCGCGGATGCTGGCGGCGCTGGCGGCCCGCGGCGCGCTCTCCCCCGAAGACGCCGAGGCGCTGGGGGAGGCGCACCGCCTCCAGTCCCGCACCCTGCAGGCGCTGCGGGTGACGCTCAGCGGCCGTTTCGATCCCGCCGCCGTCGGGGCGGGGCTGGAAGCCGTGCTCTGCCGGGTGGCGGGGGCGGAGGATCTCGCGGGGCTCGAGGCCGCGCTCGCCGCCGCGCAGGCCCGCGCGGCGGAGATCGTGGACCGGCTGCTCCCCCCGGTCGAGGCGGCGGGACCCGAGGCGCCATGACCCTCCCCCCCAGGCGCCTCCCGATCGTCTGGCACCCGGACTACGTGGCTTCGCTGCGCCCCAACCACCCGTTCCCGATGTCGAAATACCACTATCTGCGCCGGGCGCTGGAGGCGCGGGGCATGATGAGGCCGGGCGAGTGGTTCGCCCCCGCCGCCCTCCCCGCGCTGCGCATCGCCGCCGCCCATGATATCGGCTATGTCGACCGCGTCATCGGCTGCACGCTCACCGCGGAGGAGATGCGCCGCATCGGCCTCCCCTCCACGCCCGCCGTCGCGCGGCGCGCCACGTTGTCGAGCGCGGGCACGCTGCTCGCGGCGCGCCTGGCGATGGAGCACGGGCTGGCGGTCAACGCCGCCGGGGGCTCGCATCATGCGGGGCCGGATTACGGTTCAGGCTACTGCGTGTTCAACGACGTGGCGGTGGCGGCGAGGGCGCTGCTGGACGAGGGGCTGGCGGCGCGCATCCTGATCGTGGATTGCGACGTGCATCAGGGCGACGGCACCGCCTGGATTTTTGCGGACGAGCCGCGGGTCTTCACCTTCTCCATCCACGCGCAGAAGAATTTCCCGGCGCGCAAGGCGGTCTCGGACCTCGATGTCGGCCTGGTCGACGGGTTGGGCGACGCGGATTACCTTGCGACCCTGACCGACGGGCTGGCGCAGGCGCTGGAGCGCGCCGACCCCGATTTCGTCTTCTACAACGCCGGGGTGGATCCGTGGGAGGGTGATCGGCTCGGCCGCCTCTCCCTCACCCTCGACGGGTTGCGCCGCCGCGACCGGCTGGTGCTGGAAACCGTCCGGGCCCGGGGCCTGCCCATCGCCGCGGCGCTGGGCGGAGGCTATTCGCGCGATCCCGACGAGCTTGCGGCGCGTCACGCGATCCTGTTCGAGGAGGCCGCGGCGCTGTAGGGCGGGTGCGAACCCGCCGCGCTCCGCCCGGGCCGCGCGCCTGGCGGGGAGGGGGCGGCGGGTTCGCACCCGCCCTACGACGCCGCCAGCGCTTCCAGCCGCAGCAGCGCGATGCGACGGACCTGCTCGATCGCCTCGGCGAACTCGACCTCGGGCGGGTTCTCCACCCGCTCCCGAAAATTCTCCAGGATCTGCGTCCGATGCCGGCCCCGCACCGCGAGGATGTAGGGGAAGCCGAACCGCGCCTGATAGCGGTCGTTGAGCGCCTGGAACTCGGCCAGCTCCTCCGCCGTGCACTGGTCGAGCGCAGCCCCCGCCTGCTCGGCGCGGGACTCCGCCGTCAGGCCCCCCGCCAGCGCCAGTTTTCCCGCAAGGTCGGGATGGGCGCGCAAGAGCGCCAGCTGCCGGTCCCGCCCCCCTGTCGCCACCTGCGCGTGCAGCGCGGCCGACAACCCCGCGGGCGTCGACATGTCGGGACCGAGCCCCGCATCGAAGGCCCGCTCCGCCACCCAGGGCGAATGCTCGTAGACGCCGCCGAACCGCGCGACGAACTCTTCGCGGGGCAGGGCGGCCGGCGCGGGGCGGAAGGCGGGGGCGGGGGCGTCGGTCATGGTCGGGCTCGCCTCGTTCATGCTGCGGCGCGAAATCGGGGCTTGGCGGGCGCCGCGCCGCAACGCTAACGTCCGCGCAGGGCGGCTGAAAAGCCCGGAACGGCGGACGCAGGGGGCGCGCGACGATGGAAGCCATCTTTCACGACTGGATCAGCTTCGCGGTGCGCGCCGCGCATATCGTGGCGGCTATCGGCTGGATCGGCTCCTCGTTCTACTTCATGTGGCTCGACTATTCGCTGCGCCACGACCCCGACCTGCCCCAGGGCGTGAAGGGCGAAAGCTGGTCGGTGCATGGCGGCGGCTTCTATCAGGTGCGCAAGTTCGCGGTCGCGCCCGAGAAGATGCCCCAGGTCCTGCACTGGTTCAAATGGGAGAGCTATTCGACCTGGCTCACCGGTTTCGCCATGATGACCGTCACCTATTACTGGGGCGCCTCGAGCTTTCTCATCGACCGCGAGGTCGCCGACCTGCCGGTGTTCACCGCGATCTGCATTTCCATCTTCTCGCTGGGGCTGGGCTGGGCGCTCTATGACGCGCTGTGCAAGTCTGCGTTGAAATCGCAGCCGGCGGTGATGTTCGCGGTGCTCTACGCGGCCATCCTGCTGATGTGCTGGGGCTACGGCCAGGTCTTCTCGGCCCGCGCGGCGTGGCTGCATACCGGGGCGGTGATCGCGACGATGATGTCGGGAAACGTGTTCCTGGTCATCATCCCCAACCAGCGCAAGGTGGTGGAGGTGCTGAAGGCGGGGGGCGAGCCAGACGCGAAATACGGTTCCATCGCCAAGCTGCGCTCGACCCATAACAACTATCTGACGCTGCCCGTGCTCGCGATGATGATCTCCAATCATTACCCGATGGCTTTCGGGCATCCGCATAACTGGGTTCTGGTCGGCTTCATTCTGGCGATCGGCGGGATCGTCCGGCATTTCTTCAACATGCACGACCAGGGCAAGCACGGCTGGGCGATCCGCTGGCAGTGGCCGACGGCGACCGCGCTTTTCATCTGCATGATGGCGATCAGCGCCTGGCGGCCGGATCAGGCGACCGCCGAGGTCGACGCGCCGCGCGCCATGGCGCTGGTGACGACGCATTGCTCGGTCTGTCATGCGGCCGCGCCTGCCCATGAGGGATTCGAGGAGGCGCCGGGCGGCATCATGTTCGACACGGTGGCGCAGATGCGGACCCATGCCCCCAAGATGCTGGCGCAGGCGGTGCTGTCCAACATCATGCCGCTGGGCAACGAGACCGGGATGACCCAGGAGGATCGCGCCGTGCTGGGCGCCTGGCTGCGCGCCGGGGCGCCGGCGCCATGAGCACGCTGCTGCTGCGCGACGCCGAGGTGCTGGTCACCATGGACGGGACCCGCCGCGAGATCCCCGGCGGCGGGCTCTTCGTGCGCGACGGGCTGATCGAGGCGGTCGGCCCCACCGCCGAGCTGCCGCGCGAGGCCGACGAGATCATCCACGCCGCCGGCTGCGTGGTGACGCCGGGCCTGGTCAACACCCATCACCACCTGTTCCAGACGCTCACCCGCGCGGTGCCGGCGGGCCAGGACGCGCTGCTCTTCGGCTGGCTGCAATCGCTCTACCCGATCTGGGCGCGGATGGGGCCGGAGGAGATCCGGGTTTCGGCGCTGATCGGTCTGGGCGAGATGGCGCTGGCCGGGTGCACGCTGTCGTCCGATCATCTGTATCTGTTCCCCAACGGCGCGCGGCTGGATGACGAGATCGACGCCGCCCGCGAACTGGGGGTGCGCTTTCACGCCATGCGCGGCTCGATGAGCGTGGGAGAGTCCCAGGGGGGACTGCCGCCGGATGTTCTGTGCCAAGGCGAAAAAACAATTCTGGACGACTGCATCCGGGTCATCGACGCCTTCCATGATCCCCGGCCCGGCGCGATGATCCGGGTGGGGGTGGCGCCCTGCTCGCCGTTTTCGGTGAGCCCCGAACTGATGCGGGATTCGGCCCTGCTCGCCCGCGACAAGGGGGTGATGATGCACACCCACCTCGCCGAGAACGACGAGGACATCGCGTTCTCGCTGGCGCGGTTCGGGCAGCGGCCGGGGGATTTCGCGGAAGGACTGGGGTGGACCGGGCCGGATGTGTGGCACGCGCATTGCGTGAAGCTCGACGCGTCGGAGATCGACCTCTTCGCGCGGTCAGGGACGGGGGTGGCGCATTGCCCCTGCTCGAATTGTCGATTGGGCTCGGGGATCGCGCCGGTTCGGGCGATGCGCGATGCCGGGGTGAAGGTGGGATTGGGCGTGGACGGCTCGGCCTCCAACGACGGCGGCGACCTGATGGGCGAGGCGCGCCAGGCCATGCTCTTGCAGCGCGTCTCGCGCGGGGCCGACGCGATGAGCGCGCGCGAGGCGCTGGAGATCGCCACGCGCGGCGGGGCGGCGGTGCTGGGGCGCGACGACCTGGGGTCGCTGGAGCCGGGCAAGCGGGCGGATTTCGCGGTGTTCGACACGGCGCACGGGGCGGGCGGGATCGCGCAGGCCGGGTCCTGGGATCCGGTGGCCGGGCTGATCCTGTGCGCGCCGGCGAAGGCCCGCGAGGTGCGGGTCGAGGGGCGCGCGGTGGTGCGCGAAGGGCGCATCGTCATGGCGGGCTGGGACAGCGTGGTGGCGCGGCAGAAGGCGCTGACCCGGCGCCTCGCGGGGCTTTAGGGACGGGGCTCGCCCGCGGTCTCCCCTCCCGAAAGCGCGTTTCCCGACCGGACGCTGTCGCGGACAGGCGCGCGCGCGCCAGCCCGCCGGCGTAATCACGCCCACCGGCCGCGCGCCCCGCGCCGCCCCCCTTGGGTCCGACCTCTACATGCTCGCACCGCTCGTGCTGCCCGCCCTGTTCTCCGCCGAAGATTGCGCCCGCATCGTCGCCCAGGCCGAGGCCTCCGACCTCGCCGAAGCCCGCCTGGTCGGGGGCCGGCGCGAAACCGCGAAGCGCCGCGCCCGCATCGCCTGGCTGGATGACGAGGGCGCGGGCGCCTGGGTGTTCGAACGGCTGATGCGCGCGATCTCCGAGGCCAACCGCACCGGCTTCGGCTTCGACGTGGATGCGTTCGAGGAACGCAGCCAGGTCGCCCGCTACGACGCGGAGGCGGAGCAAGGGGCCGGGCCGGGCGGCTTCGACTGGCATTCCGACGTGGGCGACGGGCCCCATGCGCGGCGGCGCAAGCTGACCGTGGTCACCCAGCTGTCGGCCGAGGGCGACTACGAGGGCGGCGGGCTCGAGGTCAACGGCGACGGGACCCCGCGCGAGGCGCCCCGCGCCCAGGGCGACGCGCTGGCCTTCCCCGCCTTCGCCCTGCACCGGGTGGCCCCGGTCACCCGCGGC
>NZ_JBSRTQ010000028.1:0-34950 GCF_055129145.1 Albimonas sp.
GACCCCTGCGCGAGGTCCGCCGCGCGCCTCCCGAGACGACCGCTCTCATCCTCAAGCGCCTTCCACTTTCAAGACCGCCTGCCGCCGCTGATCCCGTCCGCGCGATGGCCGTCGCGTTCTCGCCGCGCAGGAGGGCGCAAGGCCCGTCGCGCCGCAATGCCGTTGACACCAAAACAACCTAAAACATAATGTCATAACACCATAATGATTCGACCGCGGAAGACGGTCGGACGCTCCTTGGGAGGAAGACATGAAGCTGACGAAGCATCTGGCCGGCGCCGCCGCGCTGGCCTGGGCCGCCATCGGCGCGCCCGTAGAGGCCGCCGACATCGTCGTCACCCATTACGGGTCGCTGATGTATGGCGCGCCCTACGCCGTCGCGATGGAGAAGGGGTTCTTCAAGGAGGCCGGCGCCGACGTCTCCGGCATCCTCACCTCCAAGGGCGGCGGCACCTCGGTGCGCAACATGATGGCCGGCGACACGCCCTTCGCCGAAGTGGCCCTGCCGGCCGCGATCTCGGCGATCAAGGAGGGGTTCCCGATCCGCATCGTGTCGATGTCGACCGCCGGAAGCTCCGCCCTGCTGGTCACCCGCCCCGGCGAGAAGCTGGACAACGCCGAGGATCTGAAGGGCAAGCGCCTGGTCTATTCGCGCCCCAAATCGGTCAGCGAGGCGATCCTGCTCGGCATCGTCGAGGCCGCGGGGTTGAAGCCCGAAGACGTGAAGATGGTGGCCATCGGCGATTTCGGCGCGGGCCTGACCGCGCTCGAGCACAACGAGATCGACGTGGCGATCATCCCCGAGCCGATCTATTCGCGCAAGAAGGCCGCCGGCGCCGACTACCAGGTCCTGCCCTGGCTGAGCGCGCTGTCGCCCTATTCCGCCGGCACCGTCGGCATCGTGACCGAGGAGATGCTCGCCGCCAGGCCCGAGCAGATCCGGGCGATCCTCGCCGCCCGCGCCAAGGCCGTTCAGTTCATGTACGACCAGCCCGAGGAAGCCGCGGCGATCATCGGCAAGGTCTACGACATGGAGCCCGCCATCGTCGCCGCCGCCATCGCCAACATTCGCGCGATGACCGACCATTGGTGGGGCGCGGGCGACATCGACTACGCGGCGATGGACGGCATGGCCAAGATGATGGCCAGCGTCGGCCTGGTGGACCTGCCGCTCGACTGGACCGCCTATGTCGACGAAAGCCTGCTCGACGCGAAGGCCACGCAATGAGGACCGCCGCCGCCTTCGCGACGCCTGTTTCGCCCGCATCGGCGGCGGCGCGCGCGCCTCACGCCCGGATCGAGAGCGTGACGCGCATCTATCCCGCCCGCTCGGGCGGGAACGCGGTCCACGCCCTCGGGCCGATCAGCTTCGATCTGCGGCAAGGGGAGTTCTTCTCGGTCGTCGGCCCCTCGGGCTGCGGGAAGTCGACCCTGCTCGACGTGCTCGCGGGCCTGGCGCGCCCGACCGAGGGGACCGTGACCTTCGAGGGCGCGGCGGTCGACGGCCGCGTGCCCGACGGGGTCGGCGTGGTCTTCCAGGACGACGCGAGCTTCCCCTGGCTCAACGTCGAGGACAACGTCGCCTTCGGCCTGCGCCGGGCGGGAGCCGACGCGGCCGAGACCCGGGCCCGCGTGGATTTCGCCATCGGCTTCATGGGCCTGCGCGATTTCCGCCGGGCCTATCCCAGCCAGCTTTCGGGCGGCATGCGCCAGCGGGTGTGCATCGCGCGCACGCTGGTGATGCAGCCCCGGCTGATCCTGCTCGACGAGCCTTTCGGGGCGCTCGACCAGCAGACGCGGCTGCTGATGGGCGACGAACTGTTGCGCCTGTGGCGCGAGACCGGGGCCACGGTGATGCTGATCACCCACGCGCTCGACGAGGCGAACCTGCTGTCGGACCGCATCGGCGTCATGTCCGCCCGCCCGGGGCGCTTCATCGAGGTGGTGGAGACCGGCTGGGACCGCGCGCGCGAGTCCAGCCTCGCCGAACGGCCGGAATTCGGGGCGGTGACCGCGCGCCTGTGGTCGCTGCTGCGGGGCGAGTCCCTGCGCGCCATGGGCCAGGGCCAGGCCGCCGAGGCGCGGGCATGAGCCTCGCCGGCCTCCTGCGCACCATCCTGATCGTGGGGGCCGTGGCGGGCCTGGAGATCGCCTGCCGCAGCGGCGCGATCAAGCCGACCATGGTGGTCGCGCCCTCGGCCATGGTTCTCGGCGTCGTCGAGGCGCTGGGCGATCCCGACTTCTGGCGCCATTTCGGCGTGACGGTGCAGGCGGTGGCCGTCGCCATGGTCATCGCGGTCGCGGGCGGATTCTGCATCGGCTTCGCCCTGACCCGCCTGCCGCCGCTGCGGCGCGCGCTGACGCCGTTCCTCGCCTCCTATTACTCGATCCCGCATATCGCCTTCTATCCGCTGCTGATCGTGATCTTCGGACTGGGGCGCACCCCGCTGATCGTCCTCGCCACGATGTTCGCGATGGTGGCGATGATCCTCGCCACCATGACCGGGCTCGACCGGGTGCCGGCGGTGCTGGCCAAGACCGCGCGGGTGCATCGCCTCGGTCTGATCGAGGAGATCCGCCGCGTGCGCCTGCCCGCCGCCGCGCCGCATATCCTGTCGGGGCTGAAGCTGGCGGTGGCCTATTCCTTCATCGGGGTGATCGCGGGCGAGTTCATCATGTCGACCGAGGGCATCGGGCACGAGATCGCCTACGCCTACGACAATTTCGACAACCGGCGCATGTACGCGCTGATCCTGATCGTGCTGACCCTGGTGACGAGCTTCAACATGACCGTCTTCGCCTGGGAGCGTCGGATGCTGAAACGGAGAGGCCTGTGACCGCCGCCGCCGCCCCCACCCGCGGGTCCGCCCGCGCCTTGAACATCCTGCGCGACCTGCGCGATCCGGTCCTGATCATCGCGACCCTCCTGATCGGCTGGCAGCTGATGCACGAGCTCGCCGGCGACGTGGCGATCACCGCGCCGCTGCCGACGCTGTCGCATCTGCTGCACATGGTCGGGCAGGCCCGCTTCCTGCCGCATCTGGCCGAAACCGCGATGGCCTTCGGCCAGGCGCTGGCCATCGCCTGGATCGGAGGCGTGGTGATCGGCCTGCTGCTGGGGGGCCACCGCCTGACCGGCGAAGTGGCCGAGCCGATCCTGGTGACGCTCTATTCGCTGCCCAAGGTGACGCTCTATCCGGTGATCCTGCTGCTGTTCGGGCTGGGGATGCAGGCGAAGGTCGCGTTCGGGGCCTTCCACGGCATCATCCCGGTCGCGCTGTTCACCCTGAACGCCGTGCGCAACGTGCCGGCCGCGCAGCTGCGCGCCGGGCGGGCGATGCGCCTGAGCGGGCTGCAGCAGGCCCGCCACATCCTGCTGCCCGCGGCCCTGCCGGAGGTCTTCGCCGGTCTGCGGCTGGGGTTCTCGCTGACCCTGCTCGGGACCATGCTGGGGGAATTGTTCGCCTCCCAGCGCGGCCTCGGCTTCCTCTTGATGAAGGCCATCGACCTGCATGACGTGCAGACCATCCTCGCCATCGCCGTCCTGATCTCGATCTTCGCGGTGTCGGCCAACATGGCGCTGCTGGCCGTCGACCGCAGGCTCCGGCGCGGCGTCGCTCCCGCGGGGCATGGCGCATGACGGGCCCGCGCGAAAGCCGGCGCGACGGCGAGCAGGGGATCGAGCCGGTGGGGCTCGACCGCGACCGGGGGTCGCCGCTGCATCATCAGCTCTATCTCGTCCTGTCGGATGCCATCGCGTCCGGCCGCTACGAGAAGGGCGACGCCCTGCCGACCGAGGAGCGGCTGACCGAGATCTACGGCGTCTCCCGCATCACCGTGCGTCGGGCGATGAGCTCGCTGCACGAGAACGGGCTGATCGAGCGCGGCTCGGGCAAGCGCACCCGGGTCCGCGGGCTGGGAGACCCGGTGCGCGGGGCCGGCGGCTCCATCGTCAGCAACATCATCGCCATGGGGGCCGAGACCGTCGCCCGGGTGCTGGAGTTCGAATATGTCGAGGCCCGCGGCTTCGCCCGCCAGCGCCTGTGGCGGGGCGATCAGGCCCAGGTGCAGCGCGCGGTCCGGGTGCGCTCCATCGACGATGCGCCGATGGCGGTGCTGACCAGCTACGTCCCCGAGGTTCTGGGCCGGACCTGGACCGAGGAGGAGCTCGGCGCCCAGCCCCTCCACGCCCTCTTGGCGCGCGCCGGGGCCGAGGTCATCGCCACCCGTCAGCTGGTGTCGGCGGCGCTGGCCGATCCGCTCGCAGCCTCCCGGCTCGGCGTGCATATCGGCGCGGCGCTGGTCGATCTGCGCTGCCTGATGATCGCGCGCGATGGCCGCGTGGTGGAATATGTCGAGGTCCTCGCCCCCCCCGACCGGATGCGCCTGCGCTACGATTTCGGCCTTGGAACGCTCGAAGGGCCCGTCATCCCGGCGAAAGCCGACCCGAAGCATGAGGAATGATCGCATGACCCACGCCGCTTCCCTGCGCGCGCTTCTGGCCAAGGGCGAGATGATCGTCGCCCCCGGCGCCATCGACGGCATCACCGGCCGCATGGTGGCGGCGGCGGGCTTCTCCGCCGTCTACATGACCGGGGCGGGCACCTCGATGTCGCTCGGCTATCCCGATTACGGGCTGGTCACGATGACCGAGATGGTGGCGAACGCCCAGCGCATCGTCCACGCCTCGGACCTGCCGCTGATCTCGGACGCCGACACCGGCTACGGCAACGAATTGAACGTCTGGCGCACGGTGCAGGAGTTCGAGCGCGCGGGCGTCGCCGCGATCCATATCGAGGATCAGGCTTTTCCGAAGAAATGCGGGCATCTCGACGACAAGGCGCTGGCGAGCCGCGAGGACTTCGCCGCCAAGATCCGCGCCGCCGCCGCCGCGCGCCGCTCGCCCGACTTCGCCATCATCGCGCGCACCGACGCCCGCGGGCCGGCGGGGTTCGAGGAGGCCATCGCGCGCGGCAACCTCGCGCTCGCCGCCGGGGCCGACATGATCTTCGTCGAAGCGCCGCAGAGCCTGGAGGAGGTCGCCGCCGTCCCCCGCCTGATCAAGGGCCCGTGCCTCTTCAACATGGTGCGCGGGGGCAAGAGCCCGGACCTCTCCATCGCCGAGGCGCGGGCGATGGGCTTCGCCCTGTCCATCGTGCCGGGGCTGCTGCTGAGGGGGATCATGGAAAGCTGCGACGCGCTGCTGGCCGACCTGCGCGAGGACCGCTTCCCGCCCAGCCGCTCCTCCCCCGGCGCGCTTTTCGCCCGCTTCGACGCGGCCGCGTGGGACGAGCGGCGCACCGCCTTCCGCGACCCCGCCGACGCCGCGCCCACGTCCCGCGCCGCCGCCGAATAGCGGGCGCCTGATCCGGAGGGCGGCACGACCCGCCCTCCGGCCCGACGACCACGAGCGCCCCGGGAGGCCACCGATGACGACCCCTCGCACTCTCTTCGATCGCATCTGGGCGCGCCACGCCGTGGTCGAGCGCGACGACGGCTACACGCTGCTCTATATCGACCGGCACCTGATGCATGACGGGTCCGCCGGCTGCTTCGGGCTGCTGCACGAGCGCGGCCTGCCGCTGCGCCGCCCGGACCGGACCTTCGCCACGCCGGACCATTTCGTCGCCACCGGCGGCGCCGGCCCGCTGGAGCCGCTGCGCCGCCGCGCGCTGGAGCAGATCGCCGACAACGCCGCCCGCCACGGCTTCACCCTCTTCGACCTCGGCGACGCGCGCCAGGGCATCGCCCATGTGGTGGGGCCGGAGCAGGGGGTGACCCAGCCGGGGCTGACCATGGTCTGCGGCGACAGCCACACCTCCACCCACGGGGCGCTGGGGGCGCTCGCCTTCGGCATCGGCCAGTCGGAAGTGGCGCATGTGATGGCGACGCAGTGCCTGTGGCAGCGCCGCCCGAAATCCATGCGCATCCGCATCGAGGGCCGGGCCCCGGCGGGGGTCGTCGCCAAGGACATGGCGCTCGCGCTCATCGCGCGCATCGGCGCCGGCGGGGCTACGGGGCATGTCATCGAATACGCCGGGGCGGCGGTGCGGGCGCTGACCATCGAGGGGCGCCTGACGCTCTGCAACATGTCGATCGAGGCCGGGGCCCGCGCCGGCATGGTCGCCCCCGACGAGACCACGCTCGACTACCTCCGCGGCCGCCCCTATGCGCCGCAGGGCGCCGATCTGGAGCGGGCGGAGGCGCATTGGCGCGGCCTCGTCACCGACGAGGACGCCGTCTTCGACCGCGAGGTGACGCTGGACGCGGGCGCGCTGGCCCCGATGGTCACCTGGGGCGTCTCGCCCGAGGACGCGGCGCCCATTGACGGCCGCATCCCCGATCCCGCCGCCGCGCCCGATCAGGCCGCGGGCGATGCCATGCGCCGAACGCTCGACTACATGGGCCTGACGCCGGGCACGGCGATCGAGGCCATCGAGGTCGATCGGGTGTTCATCGGCTCCTGCACCAATTCCCGGATCGAGGATCTGCGCGCCGCCGCCGCCGTCGCCCGCGGCCGCAAGACCGCGCGCCCGGCCTGGGTGGTCCCCGGATCGGGCCTCGTGAAACGCCAGGCGGAGGCGGAGGGGCTGGACGTGGTGTTCCGCGACGCGGGGTTCGAGTGGCGCGAGCCCGGATGTTCGATGTGCGTGGGCATGAACGGCGATACGGGGCGGCCGGGGGAGCGGGTGGCCTCGACCACCAACCGCAATTTCCAGGGAAGGCAGGGGCAGGGGGTGCGCACCCATCTGGTCAGCCCCGCCATGGCCGCCGCCGCGGCCATCGAGGGCCGCTTCGCCGACATCCGCCGCCTGCTGGCCTGAGAAAGGGATCGCCATGGACGCCTTCGACACCCTGCGCGCGCCGGCGATGCCGCTGAACGCCGCCAATGTCGACACCGACCAGATCATTCCCGCCCGCTATCTGGCCCGCGGGCGCGAGGCGCAGCGCGAGGCCTGCTTCCGCGACCTGCGCTTCGACCGCGACGGCGCGCTTCGCCCCGGTTTCCCGATGAACCGCGCGGATTATGCGGGCGCCCGGATCCTGGTCGCCGGGCGCAACTTCGGCTGCGGCTCGTCGCGGGAATCGGCGGTGACCACGCTGATCGACAACGGCTTCCGCGCCTTCGTCGCGCCGAGCTTCGGGGATATCTTCTTCAACAACTGCCTCCAGAACGGGGCCCTTCCGGTCCGCCTGCCGGCCGAGCGGGTCGAGGCGCTGCTCGCCATCCTCGAAGCCGCCCCCGGCGCGGCGCTGTCGGTCGACCTGCGCGCGCAGACCGTGACCGGGCCGGACGGGCGCGAGGACCGGTTCGAGATCGACGCTTTTCGGAAGGACTGCCTGCTGCGCGGGGTGGACGTGATCGACATGACCCTCGGCCACGAAGCGGAGATCGCCGCCTTCGAGGCCCGCCAGGCGCAGGAGGTCGGCTGGCTCGACCGCCTGCCCGTCGCCTGAGGCGGCCGGGGCGCGGCGAGACCGTCAGGCCTCGCCGCGACCGCCCCGCGGTGATCAGCCGGGGATCGGCGTCTGCTCGGCGGGGATGATCTCGAACTCGGCGGAGCTGCGCATGTCGGCCTCGGGACCGGGGGGCGAGTAGACCGCGAGGATGCGCACCGGCTCCCATCCCGTGTTGAAGGTCGAGTGGTAGGCGCCGCGGGGGATCGAGACCAGGTCGCCGGGGCGGATCCGGCGGCGCGAGGGGCGGCCCTCCTCGAACTCGATCATCATCTCGGCCTCGCCGCCCAGCACGAAGATCAGCTGCTCCGACCCGGGATGGTTGTGGCGCGCGTGGCCCTGGCCGGGCGCGAAGTGGATCGACACCGCGCTGAGATTGCGCATGGCGTTGATCGCGGGTTCGGCCAGCACCTTGCCGGTCACCCAGGAGGACATGATCGTGTCGACTTCGTCGGGCGACACGGCGACTTTGTTCTGCGTCATCTGGAGCTCCAGCTTATTCATCGGCGAGAAGGGGGGCGGCGCCGCTCAGGCCCAGGCGGCGGGGTCGGCGCCGAGCGGGGCCGCGGGGCGCGCCCAGCGCGGCGGGGTCGCCGACATCCGGGCGACGGGGGCGAGGTGGCGCAGAAGCCCCTGCGCGGTGCGGCTGTCCTGCAGGAACGCCGCCGGAACGGACGCGTCCGGCGCGGCCTCGAGATCCCGCGGGGCTGCGAAATCGCGCAGCCAGGCGCCAGTCTGGGCGAGCGACACCCGGACATGCCAGCTGCCGCCCTCGGTCGCCCGCCGGGCCAGCGCCGCCATGGCGCCGAGCGCGCCGAGATAGCCGGTGACGTAATCGCAGGCGGCGGCGGGCATCAGCGAGGGCGGCCCCTCGCCGCCCTGCACATGCGCGAGCCCGGTGGCCGCGACGCCGAGCTGATCCCAGCCCGGCCGCCCTGACCACGGCCCGTCATGCCCGTAGCAATTGATCGACACGTAGACGATCCCGGGCCGGATCCGCGCCAGATCCTCGGGCGCCAGACCCCGCCGCGCGAGACTGCCGGTCCGGTAGCCCTGGCTGAACACATCCGCCCCGGCGGCGAGCCGCTTCAGCGCCGCCACGTCCCCCGCCTGCTCCAGATCCAGCCAGGCGGAGCGTTTGCCGTGGCCGGTGTCGAGCACGAAGGACGGGACGCTGGGCAGGTCGGGGGAGCTGATCAGCAGCACCTCGGCCCCATGTTCGGCCAGCGTGCGCCCGCAGGTCGGGCCGGCGAGGATGCGGGTCAGGTCCAGCATCCGCACGCCGTCCAGCGGGCGTTCGCCGGGGGGGAGCGGTTCGGGCGGCGCGTCGCCGATCCGAAATATCTCGACCGGGCCGGCGGCGGCGTTGCGCCGGCCCTGGGGATGCGCCTCCCACTCCGCCCGCGTTCGGGCGTAGCAGCCGCACATGCGGGCGTCGGCGAGCGCGTCCTCCAGCTCGGCCGCGTCGCGCCCGGCGACCGCGGCGGCGATCCCGTCATGGCTCGCATGGTCGAGACCGAGCACGCTCAGCGTGCCCTCCGCCAGATGCGGCAGCACCCCGTGAATGAAGAAGTCGCGTCCGTCGCGGGTCTTGTGAAACCGGGCGAGGGGCGTGTCGTCCGACGGCGCGCCCCCTTGCGAGGCGCCGTCGAGCGTCAGCAGCATGAAGGAGCGGAGCGAGGCGGCGGCATGCAGGGTGGAGACGGAAATCTCCTGCGCCCTCCGGCCTGGCCGCCGGAGCTTGTCTGCGGTCAGCGCGCAGGCGGCGATGGCGACGGCGGCGGCCTCGCCCACCGCAGCACGGCAGCCGGGCGCGGCGCCGTCGGCGTCGAACCGGGCCGGGGGGGCGTCGGCGAGGCCGATATGGGCGATGAGCTCCGCCAGGCGCCCCTGCATCGTGGGCACCATCGCCGCGTTGGGCACAGGCGCCATGTCAGGCGACCCGGTCGCGGATCACCTGCGCCACCGGCACGGTCGCGGCGAAGGACGGCCGCGCCTCCAGCCGGTCGGATAGGGCCGAGAGGCTCGGGTGACGGTCCCGCCACGGGAAATCCGGCCAGCGCACGTCGAAATATTTGAGCAGCGAGCCGACGGAGATGTCGGCCTGGGTGAAGCGTCCGCCCCAGGTGAATTCCCCGTCGCCGACCAGACGCTCGATCTCGCGCAGGCCGCCGTTGACCTTGCGGCTCTGGCGGGCGTGCCATTCGGGGCTGCGCTTCTCCGGCGCGCGGCCCTTCTCGAAGAACATCAGCACCAGCGCGTCGCAGATCCCGTCGCCGAGGATCTCGAACCGCTTCACCGCCAGCCGGTCGTCGAGGCCCTCGGGAACCAGGGGCGGCTCGGGGTGCTTCGCCTCGATCCACTCGTTGATGTAGCGGGATTCGTAGACCGACCCGCCGTCCTCGAGGATCAGGACCGGCAGCTTCTCCAGCGGGTTGAATTGCGGCGTCGTGGTGTCGGAGTTCCAGGGGACTTCGGTGATCAGCTCGAACAGGATGCCCTTTTCGGCGAGCTGGATGCGGACTTTCCGCGCGTAGGGGCTCGGGGTGGCGCTGATCAGGCGATACATGGGCGGGGCTCCTTGGGGTCAGAGGGCGGCGAGGCGGCGGGCGCCCGGCAGGGTGGGGGACGCCTCGGCCGGCATGGCGGCGACGGCCTCGGTCTCGAAGGCGCGGTGGCAGGCGACGAGACCGCCGCCCGTGGCCGCGGTCAGTTGCGGGACCTCCTCGGCGCAGCGAGGAATCGCCAGCGGGCAGCGGGTGCGGAACCGGCAGCCGGAGGGGGGCGAGACCGGGCTCGGGATCTCCCCCTGCAGCCGGATGCGTTTGCGCCCGCGCCGGGCGGGGTCCGCCACCGGCGCCGCGTCGATCAGGGCGCGGGTGTAGGGGTGCAGCGGCCGGCGCCAGATCTCGTCCCGGCCCGCGACCTCGACGATCCGGCCCAGATACATCACCGCCACCCGGTCGGAAACGTATTCCACCACCGACAGGTCATGCGAGATGAAGAGATAGGCGAGGCCGAATTCCGCCTTCAGGTCCTCCAGCAAGTTCAGCACCTGCGCGCGCACCGACACGTCGAGCGCCGAGACCGGCTCGTCGCAGATGATCACCCGCGGGTTCAGCGCCAGCGCCCGCGCGATGCCGATGCGCTGGCGCTGGCCGCCGGAGAATTCGTGCGGATGGCGCCGGGCCGCGTCGGCGGGCAGGCCCACCCGGTCCAGCAGCCAGGCGACGCGGGCGAGGCGTTCCTTCCGTCCGGCGGTCTTCTGGACCAGCATCGGCTCCTCGATCGCGCGCCCCACCGAAACCCGCGGATTGAGCGAGGCGAACGGGTCCTGGAACACCATCTGCAGGTCGCGGCGCAGCGGGCGCAAAGTGGCGCGGGTGGCGGAGGTGATCTCGCGCCCGTCGATCTTCACCGACCCCGACGTCGCCGGGTGCAGCCGCATGATGGTTTTGCCGAGCGTGGACTTTCCGCAGCCGGACTCGCCCACCAGGCTCAGCGTCTCCCCCGCCGCCAGATCGAGCGAGACGCCGTCGACCGCATGCACCACGCGGCCGCCCGGGGCGGGGAAGCGTTTGACCAGATCGTTGACGACCAGAATGGGCTGTCTCATGCGACGGGCTCCGGATGGCGCAGGGCGAGGGCGGCCTCGTCGGCGCGGATGCAGGCGACGCGGTGGGCGGGATCGCGCCCCGTGAGCGGCGGGACCGCGGCGCGGCAGGCGTCGAGCGCGAAGCTGCAGCGCGGCGCGAAAGCGCAGCCCTCGGGCATCGCGTGCAGGGGCGGGACCATGCCGGGGATCTCGGCCAGCCGACCGGGGCGCCCGCCCGCGGTCTTGCCGGCGGCGTCGGGCGTCGCCCGGATTAGGCCTTGAGTGTAGGGATGGCGGGGCTGGCGGAACAGGCGATCCACCGGCGCCTCCTCCACCTTGCGGCCCGCATACATCACCGCCACCCGGTCCGCGGTTTCCGCCACCACGCCGAGGTCATGGGTGATCAGCACGATGGCCATGCCGAGCCGGTCGCGCATCTCCATCAGCAGATCGAGGATCTGGGCCTGCACGGTGACGTCGAGCGCGGTGGTCGGCTCGTCCGCGATCAGGAGCTTGGGGTCGCAGGCGAGCGCCATGGCGATCATCACCCGCTGGCGCATGCCGCCCGACAGCTCATGCGGGTGCTGGGTCAGCCGCTTGACGGGGTCGGAGAGGCCGACCAGCGTCAGCAGCTCCACCACCCGCTCCCGCGCCGCGCGGCGGGTCAGGCGCTTGTGGCGGATCGGGCTTTCGGCCACCTGCTCCTCGATGGTCAGGACCGGGTTGAGCGAGGTCATCGGCTCCTGAAAGATCATCGAGATATCGGCCCCGCGGATCTCGCGCAGCTGATCCTCGGTCATCGCCGCCAGATCGCGCCCCTGGAACAGGATGCGGCCCGAGACGATGCGCCCCGGCGGGGTCGGGATCAGGCGCAGGATCGACATGGCGGTCACCGACTTGCCGCAGCCGGATTCGCCGACCACCGCCAGGATCTCGCCCCGGTTCACGGTCAGCGAGACGCCGTTCACCGCCTTCATCACGCCGCGGGGGGTGAAGAAATGGGTGTGCAGGTCCTCGATCTCGAAAAGCGGCGCGTCGGTCATCGCTTCGGGCATGGCGTCACCGGTTCTTGAGGCGGGGGTTGAGGGCGTCGTTCAGCCCCTCCCCCACCAGGTTGAGGGCGAGGACGGTCAGCAGGATGGCGACCCCGGGGATGGCGGTGATGTACCAGGCGGTGCGCAGCGCATCGCGCCCGGCCCCGATGATGGTCCCCCAGCTCATCACATTCGGATCGCCGAGGCCGAGAAAGGCGAGCCCCGCCTCGGTCAGGATCGCGGTCGCCACCATCAGCGAGCCGGTGACGATGATCGTGCCGAGCGCGTTGGGCAGGATCTGGGTGAAGATGATGCGCAGGTCGCCCATGCCGATGGCGACGGCGGACTGCACGAATTCGCGTTCGCGCAGGGCCAGGAACTCGCCCCGCACCAGCCGCGCGACGGAGGGCCAGGACACCACCGCGATGGCGAGCGTGACGTTGAGCACCGAGGGGGTGAGGATCGCCACCACCACCACCGCGAAGATGAACTGCGGGATGGTCTGGAAAAGCTCGGTGACCCGCATCAGCAGCTCGTCGGGCAGGCCGCGATAGTAGCCCGCGACCGCGCCGACCAGCGTGCCCACCGTCACCGCCATGCCGGTGGCCGCGAGCCCGATGATCAGCGAGACCTTCGCGCCGTGGAAGAGGCCGGACCCCAGGTCCCGCCCCATCATGTCCGAGCCGAGCCAGACCGAGGCGTCCTCGCCCGGCCAGGTGAAGGGCATCGCCACCATGTTCCACGGATCGTCGGGGTAGAGCAGCGGCGCCGAGACCGCCATGACGACCACCGCCAGCAGGATCGCCACGCCGATCACCGCCGCCCGGTTGCGCCCGAAGCGGCGCGCGAAGTCCCTGAAGTTCTTCATGTCAGTGCATCCTGATCCGGGGGTCGAGGCGGGTGTAGGCGATGTCGACGAGGATGTTGGCGACGATGACCAGCACCGAGCAGATCAGCAGGATCCCCAGCAGCAGGTTGAGGTCGCGCTGATAGACCGCCTCGAACGCCAGCCGCCCGAGGCCGGGCCAGGAGAACACCGTCTCCACCAGCACCGACCCGCCCAGCATCGCCCCGATCTGCACCCCGAAGAGCGTCACCAGCGGCAGAAGCGCGTTGCGGAACACATGGCGCAGCGTGACCCGGCGGGCGGAAAGGCCCTTGGCCTTGGCGGTGGTCACATAGTCCTGGTTGAACACCTCGAGCATCGAGGCGCGCATCACCCGCGTGTAGACCGCCACGTAGAACATCGCGAGCGTGGTCACCGGCATCAGCATGTGCCGTGCCACGTCCCCGATATAGGCGAGGCCGGTGTGGCCGGCGGCGATGCTCTCCATCCCGCTCGACGGCAGCCAGCCGAGGCGGACCGAAAACAGCACGATCATCATCAGCCCCAGCCAGAACACCGGCGTCGCGAAGCTGAGCATGGCGAAGATCGAGATCAGGGTGTCGCGCCAGGAATTCACCCGGTTGGCCGCCACCACGCCGAGGATCGCGCCGAGCGTGACCGACAGCAGCAGCGCGCTGAGCATCAGGATCATCGTCGCCGGCAGCCGCCCCATCAGCAGGTCGAGCACCGACATGTTGTGGCGGAACGAATAGCCCAGATCGAGATGGGCGAGCCGCCAGAAGTAGTTGAGAAGCTGCATGTGCACCGGCTGATCGAGCCCGAAGCGCGCCCGCAGGTCGGCGAGGTATTCCGGCGTCGCCGCCGCCGCCTCGCCCGCCATCACCTCGGCCGCGTCGCCGGGGGCGAGCTTGAGCAGGATGAAGTTGAACGCCACCACCGCCAGCAGCAGCGGCAGGGCCCGCACCAGGCGACGGACCGCGAAGCGGATCTCCGCCGCGAGGGGCAGGGCGGCGAGGGCCGCGAGGGCCCTCGTCGTCCGTTGGCTCAGGGTCGAGGTCGGACCCGGGGGGAGGTCGGGAAGGCTCGCCATCGCGCTCAGTCCCGCGGCGCGAGCCAGGCGTCGGCGAAGCTGCCGCCGATCACCCCGTCGGAGGTGAGGGTGTGGTTGTGGAAGCGGGCCGAGGCGACGGTGGCGAACTTCGTCTCCATGATCGGGATCACCGGCAGGTCGGTCATCGCGATGCGCTGCATCTCGAGATAAAGCGCCTTGCGCTCGGCCGGATCGTTCTCCGACTGGGCGGCCTCGATGACCTTGTCCATCTCGGGGTTCGAATAGCCGGTGTTGTTGGTGAAGACGACGCCCTGCTGGATCGACTTGGTCCAGAACAGGCGCTGCACGCCTTGGGTCGGATCGGCGAAGGCGCCGTAATAGAGGCTGGTCGCGTCGAAATCATAGTCGGTGTAGGCGCGACGGAAGAAGGACGGCAGGTCCTGGCTGCGCAGCTCCACCTGGATGCCGACCTGGCCCAGCTGCTGCTTGATGAACTCGCCATGGCGCATGTAGTCCGTGCCCAGCGGCACCGGATCGAGCACCATCCTGAAGCGCACCCCGTCCGCGCCCGGCTTCAGCCCGGCCTCGTCCAGCAGCGCCTTGGCCTTCGACGGATCGTAGTCATAGGCGGGGATGCCGCTCGTCGCATGATATTCGGCCACCGGCGACGGGATCGGGCTGGTCGCGGGCTTGCCGTAGCCCATCCACACGATCTTGGTCAGCAGCGCGCGGTTGATGGCGAAGGCCATCGCCTGGCGCACCCGCACGTCGGAGAACGGCGCGCGGCGGGTGTTCACCTCCATCAGCATGAAGGGCGACATGTAGGCGTAGCCGTTGGTGTCGATGGCGAGGTCGGGATCGGCCTCGATCCGCTTCATGTCGGCGAGCGGGATCGGGCTGAGGCCCGCCACCTGGATCTCGCCGGCCTCGAGCCCGGCGGCGCGGGCGGAGGCGTCGTTGATGATGCGGAAGACGATGCCGTCGAGATGCGGCTTGCCCGCCTGCCAGTAATTCGGGTTCTTCGCGAGGCGGATGTAGTTGCCCTTCTCCCATTCCACGAACATGAACGGGCCGGTGCCGATGGGATGGCTGATCGCGGGGTTGGCCGCGATATCCGTGCCGCCGAAGATATGCTTCGGCGTCATCGGCGCCTCATAGCCCGAGGCGAGCGCCACCAGTAGCGGCGGGGCGGGTTCGGAGAGCTTGAGCACCGCGGTCAGCGGATCCGGCGTCTCCACCGCCTCGACCTTGGCGAAGGACGAGCGGCCGCGGGGATGCAGTTTCTTCAGCACCTTCATGATGGTGAAGGCCACGTCTTCGGAGGTGAAGGGGGTGCCGTCATGCCAGGTCACGCCATCGCGCAGATGGAAGGTGTAGGTGAGGCCGTCCTCGGAGACCTCCCAGCTTTTCGCCAGAACCGGCTCCAGCGTCAGGTCCACGCCGCGGGTCAGCAGCGGCTCCATGATCTTGGAGCCGACCATGCCCATCTGCAGTGTGGTGTTGATCGAGGTCAGGATGAACGGCGGCTCCGGCGACAGCGCGAAGGTCAGCATGCCGCCGTCGACCGGCGCGGGCTCGGCGGCGCGCGAGGCGGGCGCGGCGAGGCCGAGTCCCAGCGCGATCAGGCTGACGGCGAGCCCGCGTGCGAGCCCGCGTGTGAGAACGGGAACGAAACGTGCGGTCATGGTGAACTCCTGATCCTGGCTTCGGGCTTCGTTTCGGCCGCGTCGGGCGCGACCGACCCCGCCCTTGCGGCGCGATCCGAAAACCCTGCGGCGAACGAGGCCCAATTTATGGGCAAGTGGAGGGCGACCCTCCGTCAAGTGTTTGATTCGGCGCTTCTTTGGCGGCCAGTTGCGATGAGTTTCACTCATGCGAGGCCGCGCGGTCTTTCGAAAAACCAGCGGCCATGATTAAATAAGGGCAGTTTTTCCGACGACGGTCAGGATGCATGCAATGGATCCAGCGACGCCGGGCGCGGCCGCATCCGCGCATGATCCCGAAGGCGACCGCGACGCCCGAGATCTGGGCCGCGATCTCGGCCGCGGCCGTGACGAGATGTCGGTCGCCCAGACCCACCGCATCGGCCTGTGGGACGGCAACCGCCTGCACGCCCAAAGCCAGGGCCGCGGCTGGCGTGACGTCTACGCCGCGCGCGCCACGGTCAACGGCTGGTCGGGGGTGCTCAGCCCGGTCGACCACTACTGCCTCGCCTTCTGCCTCGACCGCCCGGTGACGCTGACCCGGGCGGTGGGCGGCGACGCGCGCCAGGAGACCCGGACCGTCCTCCCCCGCCAGTTTTTCATCATCCCGGCGCACGAGCCCTCGGAATGGCGGCGCGCGGGGGTGTCGGACATGCTGATGCTCTATCTGCGCCGCGGGATGCTGGAGACGCTGGGCCGCGAACTGGCCGCCGGCGCCGGCGGCGAGACCCGGCTGAAGCTGGAATTCGGCGCCACCGACGCGCTGCTGGAGCAACTGGCGATGGGCATCCTGCGGGTGATGGAGGGGCCGCCGGGGGCGGGCGAGTCGCTCTATGTCGACACGCTCGCCCATGCGCTCGGCGCACATCTGCTGCGCCGCGCGGGGGCGGAGGCGCCGGCCGCGCCGCCGCTCGACACGCCGGCGGCGCGCAGGCTGGGCCGGGCGCGGGACTTCATCGAGGCCTCGCTTTCCGAAGACCTCAGCATCGAGACGCTGGCCGACGCCGCCGGCATGGGCGTGCACGCCTTCCCCCGCGCCTTCGCCCGCCAGTTCGGCATGACGCCCTATCAATACGTGCTGCAACGGCGGCTGGAGCGGGCGCGCGAGCTGCTCGTCGCCACCGACCTGCCCATCGTCGAAATCGCGCTGATCTGCGGGTTTTCGAGCCAGAGCCATCTGAGCGCCGCCTTCCGGCAGCGCATGGGCCATTCGCCCGCCGCCTACCGGAAATCCGGCGCCGGCTGAGGCGGAGCAGTCCCGGCGGCGTCGGAACGCCGCCGGGACGGTCATCTCACTCCGCGGCGATGTCGGTCGCCACGTCGGCCGGGCCGGCGACTTCCGGCCAGCCGATGCTCGGCCCATGCCCGCGGAAATTGCGCAGCCACCAGGCCCAGTCGGCGGGCGCCAGTCCGAACGGGTCGGCATGGGCGAGCTCCCGCGCCGCCCACACCGGCCAATGCGGGTTCGACAACGCCGGACGGCCGAGGAACACCAGATCCACCAGCTCCTCGCGGATCGCCCGGTCGGCATTGGCCGGAACGCCGAGGTTCCAGCCGGTCGCCACCGGGATCCCGACCTCGCGCCGCACCCGCGCCGCGCGCTCCAGCATGAAGCCCATGTCGTTGAGCGGCGGGTCCACCATCTCGTCGGTGTTGAAGCCGATGGAAAGGTCGGCGAGGTCGAGCCCGTGGTCCTTCATCCGGCCCACCGCCCAGACCGAATCCTCGAACTGCACGCCCCTGGGGTTCAGGTCGTCGGAGCCGAGGCGCATGGTCAGCGGGTATTTCTCGGGCCAGACCTCGCGCACCGCATCGAGCGCCTCGAGGTGGAAGCGCAGGCGGTTGGCGACGCTGCCGCCGTACTGGTCGTCGCGCTGGTTGGCGAGCGGGGAGAAGAAGCTCGCCCCCAGATAGCCGTGGGCGTAGTGCATCTCCAGCCACTTCTAGCCCGCGTCGAGCGCCCGGCGCGCGGCGTCGGCATAGGCCCTGTGCAGGCCCTTGATCTCTTCGACGCTCAGCGCTTGGACGGGGTGGATATGCCCGCCGCCGCCATAGGGGATCGCCGAGGGCGCGACGCAGGTCCAGCCGTCGGGGTGATCGGGGGGCAGCTGCTTCCAGGCGCCTTCGGAATTCACCCTCTTGTGCGGCGGCAGTTCGCTGCCCTTGCGGCCGGTATGGCCGAGCTGGATGGCGGGGACGCCGCCCATCCGCTCGATGATCGCGCAGACGCGGGCGTGGCCCTCGATCTGGTCGTCGTTCCAGATGCCGGCGCAGGAGGTGGTGGTGCGGCCATCGGGGGTGATCGCCATCTGCTCGCCGAAGATCAGGGCGAAGCCGCCGGCGGCGCGCGCGCCGAGATAGCTCACGTGATAGTCGTCGAGGCGGCTGTCGACGGAATTGTACATCGTCATCGGCGACATCACGAGCCGATTGCGAAGGGTCACGTCCTTGAGCGTGTAGGGGCTGAAGAGGTCGGGCATCTCGGGCTCCTTGTCGGCGGCCGCTGGCGCTGCGAATGCGGGGGCCGCCCAAGCGGGCGCGTTTCCTCGTCCCTGGATATCTTCAGCGGTCCGCCGATCAGCGCCCGGTCGTTTCATTGCGTCCCATCTTGCCGACGCGCGCGCGCCGCTTCTTTCAAGAATCCATCGATCCTGGTCAGGATTCCGCAGGAGCCGCCTCCCCCGACCCGGCGCAGGCCGGGCCGTCTGCGCCGGCGCGCAGCAGGTCTGGCGCCCGGGTCGGCGTCAGGGGCGGCTCGGCGACCGGCACGTCGGCGGTGTTCGCCACGGCGCAGGCGACCGACGCCGGAACCTTGAGGCTCGGGACCTCGCCCGCGCTCGATGCCGAGCGGGCCGATGGAGGCGCCCCCTCATGCAGGATCGCCTCGACCCCCGGCACGTCCAGCGCCCCGGGGATCCGGTAGCTCTCGAAACTGGTCTGGCGAAGGGCGCCGGTCGCGTCGAGGGTCGCCTCCTCGTGCAGCGCATGGCCGAGGCCCTGGGCCACGCCTCCCTGGATCTGGCCGCGGATCGCGCGGGGGGCAGCGCGAGGCCCACGTCCTGCACCACGCGCCAGGCCAGCACCTCGACATGGCCGGTGTCGGGGTCGACCGCGACTTCGGCCCCGTGCACGGCGTGGACGGGGAGGTCGATCGCCTCGATGAAATGGCCGGCGACGCAGCCTTGCATGGCGGGCTCCCCCGGCGCGGCGAAGGCGCCGTGGCCGGCCACCGACCCGCGGGAGGCCTGGAGGCGGGAGACCCGCTCCGGCATCGCCAGACCCGCGCCGGGGGAGGCCGCGATCTCCGCCCTTCCGTCGCGCAGGACGAGCCCCTCCGGCGGGGTCTGCAGGATTTCGGAGGCGGCCTCGAGGCTGGCCGCGCCGAGGGAAACCGTGATGCGCCCGCCGCCCACGCCCATGTCGACCCCCGCGATGACCAGCGTGGCCGAGCCGTCGTGATGCAGATGCTCGGTGGCCGAGGACGGCCCGACGAAGACGAACCAGGCGCCGACCGTCCGCGCCCGCCCGTAGAGCCGCCCGTCGGGCAGGCGCCCCGTTGCAGGCGCGGAAGGCGTCGTTGGGGGGCGGGTTGGCGTGGACCGCGCTTGCGACCCGCCTTGCCTTGCCGAGGCGGTCGTTTCCGCCGGGCGTATGCACGGTCATCGTGGTCGGAAACACCTGCTCGCCGGCACAGGCGCCGCAATCCATCGGCGCCTCCGCATCCCGCGCGGCGATGGTGCCCGCGGGGTTGATGGCGCCCGCGGGGTCGATGGCGGAGCGAATGCGGATCTCGGCGGTCTCGCGGCAGAGGCGGGTGGCGGCCTCTTCGGGGCGCGACAGCTCCAGCGCCACGGCGCGGCCGGACTTGCGGGCGAGGATGGCGGCGATGGGCTCGACCGTGCCGTCGAATATCAGGCCGAAGCCGCCGCCGAGCGGGGACGCGGTCAGCCGGACCCTGGACGGCGCGATGCCATCACGATGGCGGTCACCCGGCGCAAGGTCCACGGGGCCTTGGGTCGAGCATTCCAGATGCATGCGCCCGTCCTTCCGCCGCGCGATGGCGGCGCGGGGTTCGAACGGGACATGGAACGGGCGGCCGACCCGTAAGGCGCCCTCGACCAGGCCCACGGGGGGCAGGCAGGCGGGGGGCAGGCAGACGGGGCGCGACGGGGCCGGCGTTGAAGGCGGTGAGGTCGAACTCGACCTCGGCGATGCGCGGGCGCCAGGCGCCGGTCTTCAGGTCGGCCTCGATCCGGTCATGCGCCTCGCGCCCGATGGGAGTGAACCTGACGATGTCGCCGGGTCTGAAGAGCATGATGAACCCGGTGAGGTGGCTGATGATCTCGGTCGGATCGAAGATCGGCATGGGGGTGATGCCGACCACCTGCTGGCCGCCGGCGTCCCGCGCCGCATAGATGCAGGAGCAGCCGCCGCCATAGCCGATGGTCCGCTTGGGCGTGTCGGCGCGCGGGCGCAGGTGTTTGGGGACTTGCAGCTGCTTCTCACGCTCGACCCGCTGATACATCAAAGGCAGCCCCGCCACGAAGCCCGCCATCGACACGAACCAGGGGCTGGCATGGAACGCCTCGATGAACGCCTCGGTTGATGCGCGGGGCGTCGTCGAGGCCGGTCCCCGTGAGGTCCCGGTGACGCTCGCGGAACCGCATCAGGGTCGCGTGGGTCCAGGGGGCCTGGAAGTGGACCGGCGCCTCGATGATCCGGGCGGTCACCTTCTTCGGCGCGTCCTCCGCCATCGCATCGAGCGCCTTGAGATCTTCGAGCATCGCTTCGGGCGCGATCACGTCGGGATCGCGTCGCCCCCGCAGAGCATGCTGTCGAAACGCACGCCCTCGGGGACCGGAAGGCCGGAGACCACGCCGGGGAAGGGCATGAAGCCGTTCCACGGATCCTCGGCGTCACCCGCACCTCGATGGCGTGACCGTTCATGGCGATGGCGTCCTGCGCCACCGACCGCGGCGCGCCGAAGGCCAGGCGGATCATCTCGGTCACCGGATGCTCGACCCGGATGCGGGTGTTCATCTCGAGGCACGCGAATGCGCCGCGGGCGGGGTCGAAGCGCTATTCCAGGGCGCCGGCGCCGCGGTAGCCGACGGACCCCGTCAGCCGCAACGAGGCCCCGCGGATATGGGCCGGGCTCGGGTCAGGCAGGCGGCGGGCGCCTTCTCCCACACCTTCCGGCGGCGGCGCTGCAGCGAGCTTTCCCGTTCGAAGCAATGATCGGCGCGGGTTCCGTCGCCCATCGCCTGAACCTCGACATGGCCGGCGTCGCGGATGAACTGCTCGAGGTGGAGGCCCCCGTCCCCGAAAGCGGCCTGCGCCTCCTGCGCGGCCTGGGGGAAGAGGCGCGCGAGCGCGGCCGCGTCTTCGGCCACCCGAATGCCGCGCCCGACGCCGCCGGCCGCGGCCTTGATCATCACCCGATAGCCGATGCGGGCCGCGATCCCGCCGCGATCGGCGATGCAGCGCGACTTTCCGGCGGGATCCGCCATGTCAGTCCATCTCCGCGATCAGAGCGCCGGCGGTCACCGGGTCCTCGTTCTCCAGGGTGAAGCGCACATTCTCGCCCGCGGTCTTGGCCTTCACCTCGTGGAAAGACTTCATCACCTCGTTCAGGCCGATGACGTCGTCGACCGTGATCGAGGCGCCGACCCCGACGAAGGGCGGCTGATCGGGAGCGGGCTGGCGAGGGGCGGAGGCGAGCGGGTTTCCTTGGCCATGGGGGGGCGTCCTTTCGAAGTCTGTCGCGTCAGGCGGCGGCGTCGAGCGTCGAGGGCGGCGCGATGGTCACGCCGGCGTCGACCAGCGCCGCGCGCATCGCGGTCCCGATCTCGAGCGCGCCGGGGGTGTCGGAGTGGAAGCAGATCGACTCGAACTCCACCTTCATCTCCTGCCCGGTCACGGTGGTCACCCTCCCGTCCCGGCACGCGCGCAGGCACTTCGCCGCGATCTCCTGCGGGTCGAGCTTGCGCATCTTGCGGGCGAAGACGATCAGCCCGTCGTCGCCGTAATCGCGGTCGGCGTAGAACTCGCGGATCACCGGCCGGCCCGCGTCCTGCGCCACGCGCCGGGTCTCTGAGGCCTGCATGCAGTAGAGGAAGACGTCGGGTGCCGATTTGCCCAGCGCGTCGCAGATCCGGCGGGAGAAGTCGGCGTCGCGCGCGGCGGTCATGTAGAGCGCGCCATGGGGTTTGACGTGCTGGAGGCGCACGCCGTGACGCCGCCCGAATTCGCGCAGGGCGCCGATCTGGTAGACGATGTCGTTGACCAGCTCCTCCGGCGTCGCGTCGATGGCGCGGCGCCCGAAGCCCTGCAGGTCCCGGTAGGCGGGATGCGCGCCGAGGCCGACGCCATGTTCGGCGCACATCCGCGCCATCCGGTCCATGATCGTCGGATCGCCGGCATGGAAGCCGCAGGCGACGTTGGCCGAGCTGATGATCGCCATCAGCGCGTCGTCGGGGGCCTCGCCATAGGTCCAGTGGCCGAAACCCTCGCCCATGTCGCAGTTGCGATCGACGGCGGTTCGATACATCGGCGCATCCTTTCGGTTCGGGGACGGCGCGTGTCGGGAAGACGCCTGTCCGGACGACTCGAACCGTGGGCCGGGGGCCGGGCCTGAGCCAGAACAATTTTACGCAATTGCGATATCGGAAAATCCGAGGTCGGCTGTCGGAGCCACGGGTATCTGGGCGTCGAGCCGCGCTCGCCTTTCGCCGAGCCCGCGCCCGCGATGAAGGCCTTCCGGGACTGTTTCGCGGCCCGGTTTCTCGGGTCGCCGGTCGCCGTGATCCGTTGACCGGATCCGCGGGAGGGGCGCTTTCCGAAGGGTCATTCAGGGCGATTCGCCGCAGGGCGGTTTACATCGCGGCGCGCCGTCGCAAGCTTTGAGGCGGAGCGACCGAGCATCCGCACGCCGCGCGGCCTCGGCAAATTCACCTTCCGCCGAAAGGAAAAGCGCCATGAAACATGCGAAGCCAGGCGATACGCTGCACCTTCACTACAAGGGCTCGCTGGACGACGGCACCGTTTTCGACAGCTCCGAGGGGCGCGATCCGCTCTCGTTCGAGCTCGGTTCGGGTCAGATCATTCCGGGGCTGGAAGCGGGGCTGGCCGGCATGGAGGTCGGCGAGAAGCGCACCGTGCGCGTCGAGGCGGCAGACGCCTATGGCGAGCACGATCCGGGCCGGGTGCAGGCGGTGGACCGCGCCGGCGTGCCGGATCATATCCCGACCGAGCCGGGCACGCAGCTTCAGGTGCAGATGCAGGACGGCCAGGCGGTGAACGTCGTGGTCGCCGACGTCACCGAAAAGGAGCTGGTCCTCGATGCCAATCACCCGCTGGCCGGCAAGGTGCTGACCTTCGACGTGGAACTGGTCGAGATCGCCTGAGGGCGGGCTCCCAAGTCCGAGCCCTGCGTGGGCGGCGGCCGCCGTCGCCCACGCATCACGAGAGAGAGGCCGCGCCCGCAAGCCGCTCGGCTTCCGTCCGCCCGGTTATTCGACGCGACGCGACGCGCGCGCCTGCGCGTGAGCGAACTTCGGCGAGGCGCGCATCCCGCTCGGATCGACGTCGCGAGGAACGCCGGCGATCCGGTTGTCAGAGGCCTCGTGCCGCCCTCCCCTCAGGCAGCGGCCCCCTCAGGCAGCGGCCTGTCGGGTCGCGCAGATCAGGCGCGCCGCAGCTTCCGACGCAGCGGCGCCAGTCCGCCGGACGCCCCCGCCAGCAGCGGCGCGGTCGCGGGAAGCGGCGCCGCCGGAGCCAGGTCCACGTCGCCGGCCCGGACGGCGAACACTTGGCGGCCCGCGACGCCGCTGTTGAGACCGCCCGACATCAGGCCGAGAGACCGCCGTCGAGGAATGCGCCGCTCGTCGCCGACCCCGGGCGTTCGAAGACCGTCCTCGCCTCGCTGGTCTCGTTCGGGAACCCGACCCGGGCCGGGCGCGCAGCCCCCTGATCCCAGCGGATCCAGTCGTGGTTGAACTCGAAGTCGAAAGCGCCGGCGCCCGTGTCCGACCGGTCGATCAGGACCGGCTGAAAGACAATGGCGTCGTCCGTCAGATCGAAGCCCTGGACGTCGATCCAGTTGACGGCGATGGCGATGGCCGGGATCGAAGCGATGCGGACGGACGAGAGGTTCACAGGTTCCTCCTGCGCAAATGACAAAACGAGAAAGAACTCGACGATAAAGAAATCATGATGCTGCGCATCTGCCGGGGCCGCGCCCCGCGCCCCGCCCGCAGCTCCCATTGATCGCTTGACGATCAACTCGAAGGCGTATTCCATTGACCTGCGTTCGCCCTCGGGGCTCTCGCTCCGATCCTCGCCCAAGGGTGCCCGCGTCGTCAGAGCGGGACGGTCGTCCCGCGTGTCAGAGGCCGCCAATGGCCCGGATGCGCCCGTCATTTCACGGGTGCGCGACAACCCGAGGAAACGCCATGTCCACCCAAAAAACCGACCACGACGCCATCGTCGTGGGCGCCGGCTTCGCTGGCCTTTACATGCTCCACCGGCTCCGCGCGCAGGGGCTGAACGCGAAGATCCTGGAGGCGGCCGACGGCGTCGGCGGCACCTGGTACTGGAACCGCTATCCCGGCGCGCGCTGCGACATCCTCACCGTCGACTACTCCTACAGCTTCGACAAGGACCTGCAGGCGGAGTGGCAATGGAGCCAGCGCTATGCGAAGCAGAGCGAGATCCTCGCCTATCTCAACCACGTCGCCGACCGCTTCGACCTGCGCCGCGACATCCGCTTCGACACCCGCGTCGCCAAGGCCGCCTGGGACGACGCCGCCGCGCTGTGGCGGGTCGTCACCGAGGGCGGCGAGACCCTGACCTGCCGCCACTACATCATGGCGACCGGCTGCCTCTCGGTCCCCAAGGCGAACGAGTTCGACGGGATCGAGGCGTTCGAGGGCGAGGTCTATTCGACCGGCCGCTGGCCGCATCACGAGGTCGATTTCACCGGCAAGCGGGTCGCGGTGATCGGCACCGGCTCGTCGGGCATCCAGGCGATCCCGGTGATCGCGAAGCAGGCGAAAACCCTGACCGTGTTCCAGCGCACCGCCAATTTCTCGATCCCCGCCCGCCACGGCCCGGTGTCGGAGGCGCGTCGGGCGAAATTCGACGCCGACCCCGACGCCTACCGGCAGGAGGCGCGCTACACCAAGCTGGGGGTGCCGGGGGACGTCTCGCTCGATCAGACCATGACCGTGTCGGAGGCGGAACGCCGGCGCCGCTACGAGGATCTGTGGCAGGCCGGGGAGCTCCAGCCGATGTTCGCCAAGTTCGGCGACACGCTGGTGAACAAGGAAGCCAACGACACGATGTGCGCCTTCATCCATGAGAAGATCCGCGCCATCGTGAAGGACCCGGAGACGGCGGAGGCGCTCTGCCCCAGGGACCATCCCATCGCCTCCAAGCGCCCCTGCCTCGACGACGGCTATTACGAGACCTTCAACCAGCCCCATGTGACCCTGGTCGACCTGCGCAAGGACCCGATCCGCAAGGTGGCCGCGACCGGGATCGAGACCGAGAGCGGGCTGAAGGATTTCGACGTCATCGTGCTGGCGACCGGCTTCGACGCCATGACCGGCGCGGTGGTGCGGGTCGACATCACCGGCCGGGACGGCCTGACGCTCAAGGACAAGTGGGCGGAGGGGCCGGAGACCTATATCGGCCTGATGTCGGCCGGCTTCCCCAATCTTTATCTCATCACCGGGCCGGAAAGCCCTTCGGTCCTGTCCAACATGGCGGTGTCGATCGAACAGCATGTGGAGATGATCGACGCCCTGATCGCCGACATGAAGGCGCGGCGGCGCGAGGTGGTGGAGCCCGCGGCGAAGGCCGAGAAGATCTGGGGGGTCTACAACGCCGATGCCGGGAACCTGACGCTGCACGTCACCGCCAATTCCTGGTACATGGGCGCCAATGTGCCGGGCAAGCCGCGGAAATTCCTGCCCTTCATCGGCGGCGTCGACGCCTATCGGCGGGTCTGCGACGACATCATGGCCGGGGACTGGATCGGCTTCGACTTCCGCGGCGCCGAGGGCGAACGCCAAGACGACCGCATCGTGCGCCCATTCCGCCCCGACGTGACCGCGGTGGTGGAGGCGATGGCCGAAGCCGCGCTGCCCGCGCTCCACACCCTCCCCCCCGCCGAGCTTCGCACGCTGATGACCGGCATCGGCGAACAGTCGCCCAAAGGCCCCGCGATCGGCGACGTGGTCGACGGCACGTTCCCCGGCGCGGACGGGGCGGCGCTGCGTTATCGCCTCTACCGGCCGGAGACGAAGGGGCCGCATGCCATCGCGCTCTATTTCCATGGCGGCGGCTGGGTGATCGGGTCCGAGGTCTCGGACGATCCGATGTGCCGGGATCTCTGCAAGCGGTCGAACTGCGTGATCGTGTCCTGCGACTACCGCCATGCGCCCGAGGCGCGGTTCCCGGCCGCGGCCGAGGATGCGGTCGCGGCGTTGAGCTGGGTCGCGGCGAACGCCGCCGCGCTCGGCGGGATCCCGGGCCGTCTAGCGGTGGCGGGGTGGAGCGCGGGCGGCAATCTCGCCGCGGTGGCGGCCCAGCATGCGCGCGACCATGGCGGGCCGGCGCTGTCGGGTCAGCTGCTGATCACGCCGGTGACCGACAGCGACTTCACCCGCCCGTCCTATCGCGACAACGCCGCCGGTCCGGTCCTGACGCGGGAGCTGATGGACTATTTCTGGGACCACTACGCCGACGAGGCCGACCGCCGGGATCCGCGGGTGGCGCCGCTGCGGGCCAAGTCGCTGGCCGATCTGCCGCCTACGATGGTGGTGGTCAGCGCCTTCGATCCCCTGCGCGACGACGGCATCGCCTATGCCGAGGCGATGAAGGCCGCCGGCGTGCCGGTGACGCTGATGGTGGGCCGGGGCCACATGCACACCTCCTACGCGGCGGTGGACGTGGTGCTGTCGGGCGCCGAAATACGCGCCCGCATGGCCGAGGCGCTGGGCGGCTTCTTCGAAGCGCGTCTCCAGGCCGCCGAGTAAGCGCGCCGAGCAAGCCTGGCGGGCAAGCGTATCGGGGGAGGGGCGGAGCGGTCTTCCGCCCCCCCCTGTCTCCCGCAGGACCCGCCCGCGGGGCCTGCGGGCGCCTGCCGGCCCGCATCCGTTGCCATACGGCCCGCCCGCCCCACCATTGATCTCCGGGGAGCCCGGACGACGCCGTCGTCCTCCGCCGGAGGAGCGCGCGCATGGATTGGTCCGAGATGTTCTTCCAGGGCTGGGATGGGATCGTCGCGACGCTGGTCGCAGGCCCGCTCGCCTATCTGTTTCTGGTGGTGGCGCTGCGGGTGTCGGGCAAACGCACGCTCGCCAAGCTCAACGCCTTCGACCTGGTGATCACCGTCGCCTTCGGCTCGACGCTGGCCGCGATCCTGCTCAATGAAGGCGTGGCGCTGGCCAAGGGGATCACGGCGCTGAGCCTGCTGATCGCGCTGCAATACCTGGTGACGGCCCTCTCGGTCCGCTGGCCCGGCTTCGCCGACGCCGTGCGGTCCGAGCCGACGCTGCTGCTGCGCGACGGCGCGGCGCTGGAGGGCGCGATGCGCAAGGCCCGCGTCACCGGGGCCGAGCTCGACATGGTGCTGCGTAGCCAGGGCCAGGACGACCGCGCGGGGGTGTCGGCGGTGATCCTGGAGACGGACGGTTCGTTCTCGGTCATCGACGGGGCCGGCAAGGCGAGCCGGTCGCCGGCGGAACCGGGGAACTGAGGGGCCGGGCGGCGTCGCCCGGCCCCCGGCGCCTCGGGCCGTCAGCGGATCGTCGTGGTCCGGGTGATCTCGTAGAGGAACCAGCCGCGGGTCTCGGCCTCGTCGATCCAGTTCTCGATGAGGCTGGCGCTCGCCACATCGGAATGTTCGTCGCAGAGGTCATGGACCTGGCGCATCTCGGCGATCAGGGCGCGGGTGTCGCCGTGCAGCTCCGCCAGCATGTCGCACGGGTCGACATAGGCGGCGTCGTTGTCGAGCAGGCTCTGGCGACGGGAGATGTCGGCGACCGAGCGGATCGTGGTCTCGCCCAGCTTGCGCACCCGCTCGGCGATCGGGTCGGTCATCGCCAGCAGCTGCCCGGCCTGGTCGTCGAGCATCAGGTGGTGGTCGCGAAACTGCGGCCCGCTCATGTGCCAGTGGAAATTCTTGGTCTTGAGGTAGAGCGCGAAGACGTCGGCCAGCAGCCGGTTAAGCGCCGCCGCCAGATCCCGCGTCGCCTCGGCGCCGAGGTCGGATTGCGTGCCGAGCTGACGCCGCGCGGCGGTGCGGGTGGTGAGGTGTTCAGTCATGTCTTCATTCCTTGCGGGATCGGAGGCGTCGGGGTCGCTCTGCGCCCCGCATCGCGGACCGGAGGTTGGGGGCGGCTACACGAAGCGCGGGATCGGGCCGTCCTGCGGCGTCCGGTCGGGCAGGGCGACGAGGACCTCGTCCACGAAGCACCATCCCCACCCCTCGGGCGGGTCGTAGCCCTCGATGATCGGATGGGCGGTCGCCTCGAAATGCGCCCGGGCGTGGCGGTGGGGGCTGTCGTCGCAGCAGCCGACATGGCCGCAGTCCCGGCAGAGCCGCAGATGCACCCAAGCGCTGCCGAGCTTCAGGCATTCCTCGCAGCCCCGCGCGCTGGGATGGACGTGGCGGATCGTGGATCGGTGCGAACAGGCCATGGCTGGGCCTCCCTGGTCGGATCGGCGAGCATCGCGTGGATTCGGGAGACGACCGCGGCGCCTTCGCCGACCGCGGCGGCCACCCGTTTGGTCGACCCCGCGCGGACGTCCCCGATGGCGAAGACGCCCGGCAGGCTGGTTTCGAGCGGCAGCGCGCCTTCGCCGGTGACGACGAAGCCCTTGGCTTCGGTGGTCACGCAGCCCTGCGCCCAGTCCGCGTTGGGATCGGCCCCGATGAAGAGGAAGACATGGCGCAGCGCGCGGCGGGTGATCGCGCCGCCCGCCCGGTCGCGGAAGGTCGCGGCGACGAGGCCCGCGGCGGGGTCGCCCTCCAGCCCCGCGAGCTCCGCGCCCACATGCAGCGCGACATTGGGCAGGGCGGCGATCCGGTCGATCAGGTAGCGCGACATGGTCTCGGCCAGCGGTCGGCGCACCACCAGATGCAGCCGGCGGACCTGCGGGGCGAGGAACACCACCGCCTGCCCGGCGGAGTTGCCGCCCCCGATCAGCGCCACATCCTCGCCCGCGCAGAGCCGCGCCTCGAGCGCCGAGACCCAGTAGGACACCCCCGCGCCCTCGAACGCCGCGAGGCCCGGCACGTCGGGGCGCCGATAGCGCGCGCCCGAGGCGATGACCACCGACCGCGCCCGCGCCTGACGCCCCCCGGCGCAGTCCAGCACCAAATCGGACCCCTCGGCCGACAACCGCTCCGCCGCCACCGGGATCGCGATCTCGGCCCCGAATTTCAGCGCCTGGTTGAAGGCGCGGGCCGACAAGGCATGGCCGGAGATGCCGGTGGGAAAGCCCAGATAGTTCTCGATCCGCGCAGACATGCCGGCCTGCCCGCCCGATGAGCGCGCATCGAGCACCAGCACCGACAGCCCTTCGGAGGCCGCGTAGACCGCCGTCGCCAAACCCGCGGGCCCGGCCCCGACGATGGCCACGTCGTAGCGCCGCGCGGGGTCGAGCTCGGGCACGATGCCGAGGCTGGCGGCCAGCGCCTCGTCGCTCGGGCGGCGCAGGATCGCGCCGGAGGGGCAGACCACGAGCGGCAGCTCGTCGGGGCGCACGCCGATCCGCTCGACCAGGGCGCGGCCCTCTTCGTCGGCGCCCGCGTCGAGCAGCAGGTTGGGCAGGCCGCTGCGGGTGAGGAAGGTCTGCAGGCGCACCACGTCCGGGCCGCCCGGCGCGCCGATCACGATGGCCCCGGCCCCGCCCTGGCTGATCAGATCGACGCGGCGCAGGATCAGGGCGCGCATCACGATCTCGCCGATATCGGCCGACCCGATCATCAGCGCGCGCAGATGGGCCGCGTCGAAGGGGAGCGCCACGCAGCCCTCCGGCCCGGCCCGACCGGCGGCGATGGAGGGGCGGCCGACCAGCTGGTTCACCTCGCCCGAGATCTGGCCGACCCCGTGGCGGGTCACCGCCGCCTCGCGGCTCAGCCCGTCGCGCCGGAATATGTCGAGGCTTCCCGCCAGCACCAGCCAGGCGGGCGCGCCGGCGATCCCTACGGCGTAGACGGTCTCGCCTGGGCCGAAGCGGGTTTCCGGGCCGCTCGCGAAGCGCCGCGCGGCCTCGATCTGGGGCGCGGAGAGAATGGGGTAGGTCTGATGGTCCCGGCTGTCGGGCGTGGACATGGCGTCCTCCTTCGGGCTTGGGGCGCACGCGCCGCCACGGCGCCTGACGGAGATCACCTTCGCCCGGAAGCGCTTGCGGCTGAACCATACGGAGGTGTGGGTCGCGGGCGCCGGTCCCGAAACCTTCGTATGGCTTTACGCGCGGGCGATCCGGGGGCGTGATCGACCCGTCAGGATCAACTGGGCGAAGATCGCGATGCGCGCCGCGATCATCCCGGAGGATCTCGCGCCGGACGCCGCGGACGCCCGGCCGCGCCCTGACGGCGGCTTGCGCCCGCCGCGCCGCCGCTTCGAGATCGTTCGCCCACGATGTCCGTCGGCGGCGGTGCGGGCGGCGGCCATTCGCAGCAACCGGCAGGCGCGCCGGCGGGTCACGACGGCGCATGGCGCCATCGCCGTGCCGCTGGCCTCCGGCATTTTCGTGCGCGACGGGCTCCGCCCGCTGGGCGGCGCGGTCTCGATGCTCCGCACGCTGGTGGTGGTGATCGCGACCGGAGCGGTCCGCCGCCCGCGCGACGCCGCAGGGCGACGCCGAGCCTCGGCCCGGCGCGCCGCGGGGGCCGGCGTCGTCGCCGCCGCCAACCGACAGGCGGCGGCGGTTGTCAGCCAACCGCGGCGCGATGGTCCATGCGCTGCGGCCTTGCCCGCTCGACCTGATCTGGAGGGCGGTGAGCTTAGCAGAGGCGGGGCGCGGCTTCGGGGCCTGGGCGATGGGGATCGAAGAGATCGTCCGTCTGCGGCGCGATCTTCGGCGGAGCGCGGCCCGTCCCTCGCCGCCGAGGCGCTCCGCGCCCCCAACCCGGCGGCGGGGGCGCTTGACCCTCGGCCGCGGCCTCGATAACCAAGCACGCAGGGGCCGCATCCAGCCCGTCGCCAGTCGACGGTCCCGCGTGACCGCACGCGCCGATGCCCCCCATCCCCCCGAGGTTCCATGTCCCTCCCGATGACCGCCGGCGCCCTGGCCGGGCTCGCCGATCCGCTGGACGTCCTGCGTCGCATCGAGGCGCAGGCCGAGGCCGATGAGCTCGCGCCCCGCCGCGACGCCCCCGACCGTCTGCGCCTGTCGGGCGAGGGCTGGGCGGTGGACCTGCGCGTCGCGCCGGAGGGCCTGTCGTTTCGCCTCGACGCCGGCGACGCGGTGGTGATGCGCTCGCTCAAGGAGATGGCGGCCTATTACCTCGGCCATGTCTCGCGCGAGAGCGCGGAGGCGCTGCGCTGGTCGGACGGGGCGGCGATCGGCGCGCCCCCCGCCGACCTGCGCGCCTGGCGCTATGTGCGGCGCGAGCGGCTGCTGCCGGGGCTCGACCGGCTGGTCTTCGCGGTGGAGGACGCTTCCCGCTACGCCGGACGCGCGATGCATGTGCGCCTGCTGGCGCCGCCCTGCGACGGGCGCGCGGCGCAATGGCCCGCGCTGAAGGCCAATGGCGGGCTCGCCTGGCCGACCGGGGCGCAGACGCTGGAAACCCGGGTCTACACCGTCCGCCGGGCCCGGCCCGAGGTCGGCGAGGTCGATGTGGACGTGGCCGATCATGGCCCCGACCTGCTGGCCGGTTGGGCGGCGCGGGCGAAGCCGGGCTGGATTCTGGGCGCGCTGGGTCCGTCGGGCGCGCCGCCCGCCTGCGACGGGCCGCTGCTGGCGGGGGCGGATCTCTGCGCGATGCCGGCGCTCGCCCGCATCCTCGCCGCCGATCCGGCGCGCGAGGGGGTGGCGGTGGTCGCCGCCCCGCCCGAGGCCGCGGCCTACCTCTCCCCTCCGCCGGGCGTCGCCCTGCGCCTGCTGCCGCCCGAGACCGGGGCCGAGGCGCTGGCCGAGGCCTGCATCGCCGCCGCCGAGGACCTGATCCCCGACCGCGCCGCCGCCCGCTGGTGGTTCGCCGCCGAGGCGAAGGGTGCGCGCCGGATGCGGGCCTGGCTCGACGCCGCCGGCGCCCCCCGGGCCCGGCGCGACTGCGCGGCCTACTGGCGCGCCTGACCCTTTCGCCAGGACCGCCCTCCTGACCGGGGGCGGCGCCCAGCCTCCGTACGCGCCGTTTCGCGCGTCAATACCGTATGAAAACAGTCGGTCATCCGGGTCGCAGCCGGGGGCCGCGCCAGACCGAGGGACCTTGCACATGACCCGCGCCAGACGCCGCCCGACTGGGCGCATGGCGGCTTTCGCCGCCTCCGCCTCCGCCCTCGCGATCGCCTCGGCGCTCATCCCCGCGACCGCCCGCGCCCAGGACGACGCGCCGGTGGAGCTGAGCCCGATCCTTGTGGAATCCGCCTCCAACGCCACCCTCGTCCAGGATGGCTATGTGGCGCTGGAGGGGCGGCAGGCGACCCGGGTCGACACCCCGATCCGCCTGATCCCGCAGGCGGTCTCGGTGGTCACCCAGGCCCAGATGGAGGACCAGCAGCCGCGCACCCTGCTGGAATCGCTCAGCTACACCGCCGGCGCCGCCGTGGGCGCCTTCGGCTTCGACAGCCGCTACGACGCCTATTACCTCCGCGGCTTCCCCGCCTATTACACCGGCATGTTCCGCGACGGCCTGCGGCTCTACAACGGCCCCTCCGCCTGGTTCCGCAACGATCCCTACACGATGGAGGGGGTGGCGGTGCTCAAGGGCCCGTCCTCGTCGCTTTACGGCGTGTCGGGGCCGGGCGGGCTGGTCAACATGGTCACCAAGCGGCCCAAGGACGAGCCGTTCCATGAGGTCGAGGTGCAGGCCGGGACCGACTCCCGCTGGCAGGGCGCGGTCGATCTGTCCGGTCCGGTCCCGGGAACGGAGACGCTGACCTACCGCCTGACCGCGCTGGCGCGCACCGGCGACGCCGAGCCCAAGGCCTATCCGGACGACAAGCTGACCATCGCCCCGGCGCTGACCTGGGCGATCACGCCTCACACCTCGCTGACCTTGCTGGGCGAATACACCGAGGCCACCACCGGCGGCACCGCGGCCTACTACAACCCCAGCTACGGCGTCGTCTCGCGCATCTTCGCCGCCGATCCGGCCTGGAACGACTTCGACCAGACCCAGTGGCGCCTCGGCTATGAGCTGGAGCATGAGCTGAGTTCCGGCGTCACCCTGCACCAGTCCGCGCGCTACGCCGATGTCGACGCCGACCTGCAGTATTCCGGCCTCTACGACGCCGGCGCGCCGGATCTGACCCGATACTGGGGTCACTACACCGAAAAGATGTCCCAGTTCACCATCGACAACCATGTCGAGATCCGGGGCGATACCGGGCCGCTGACCCATATCGTGCTGGCGGGCGTCGATTACACCTGGGCGGAATACGACGCGAATTCGCTGGTGGACTACACCTCGCTCGCCTCGATCAAAGCCTCCGCCGTGCCCTATTCCGGCGGGCAGGACCAGAACCAGATCGGCCTCTATCTGCATGACCAGGTGATCTGGCGCGACGTGACGCTGTTTCTGTCGGGGCGCTACGACCATGTCGACACCACCTCCTACGACGCGGCCGGCGTGGGCACGGACGGCACGGACGAGGCGTTCTCGGGCCGCATCGGCGCGTCCTGGGACGTGGGGCTCGGCTTCGCGCCCTATGCGTCGCTCGCCACCTCGTTCTCGCCCAATATCGGGCTGGTCTACGACGACGCCTCCGACCCGGGCCGTCCCGCGGAGCCGACGACCGCGATCCAGAAGGAGATCGGGCTGAAATACGCGATTCCGGGGACCAGGAGCCTGCTGTCGGCGGCGGTCTTCGACATCGAGCAGACCGACGGCGTGGTCTTCGACGCGTCCTCCACCGTCAACCGCCAGGTGCAGCGCGATCTCCGCTCGCAGGGGTTCGAGCTGGAGGCGGCGACCAGTTTCGACAATGGCGTGAGCCTGATCGCCTCCTGGACCCATCTGCGCATGGCGATCGAGAAGGGCGCCGCGGGGACCGAGGGCAACGAGCTCTCGGCGACGCCCAACGACATCGCCTCGGTCTGGGCGCATTACGCGCCGCCGCGGGGGGTGCTGAAAGGCTTCGGCTTCGGGGTCGGGCTGCGCTATGTGGGCGACTCGTGGGGGGACGACGCCAACACGATCCGCAACGCCGACCGGGCCTATGTGGACGTGGCGCTGAGTTATGATCTGGGCGAGCTCGGCCTTCCCGGCGCGCAGGCGCAGGTCAACGTGCGCAACCTCTTCGACCAGAGCGCCCAGACCTGCGCCTCGGGCTTTTGCTACTATGACGAGGGCCTGACCGCCAACGTCGCCCTGCGCTACCGGTTCTGATGACCCGGGCCGCGGACCCGGCGGTTTCTGGGGAGGCGGGCCGTGCGCCCGCCTCCCCCTCCCCTTCCCCCTGGGGCGTGACCGCCGCCATCGGCGGGCTTTATGTGGCGCAAAGCGTGATCGGCGGGCTGACCTGGTCAGGGCTTCCCGCCGTGCTGCGCGCCCAGGGCCAGCCGCTGGAGAACGTGGGTCTGCTCTCGCTGCTGGTGCTGCCCTGGGCCGCGAAATTCCTGTGGTCGCCGGCGATCGAGCGGTTCCGTCTGCCCGAGCGGCGACCCGCCCGCTCCGGCGCGGTGGTGCTGATCGGCGGCGCGGCGGCGGTGATGGCGCTGGCGGCGGCAGGGCTGGTCGGGCCGACGCCGCTGGCGGCGACGCTGGTCTGCCTCTTCCTCGTCGCCTGCGCCACGTCGACGGTCGACATCGCGGTCGACGGCTATGCGGTGCAGAACCTGCGCGAAAGCCAGCTTGGCTGGGGCAACGCCGCCCAGGTGGGGGGCGGCTATCTGGGCTATGCGCTGGGGGCGGGGGCGTTCCTCGCCGCGGTGGGGTGGTTCGGCTGGGGGCCTGCGGTATGGCTCGCGGCCGGAATTGTGGCGCTGCTGGCGCTCCCGTTCCTGTGGCGGGCGCGGCGCGGAGAGCCCGCGGCGCCGCGCGGCCCCCGCCCGTCGCTGCGCGCGGCGCTGGCCCG
>NZ_JBSRTQ010000029.1:0-34768 GCF_055129145.1 Albimonas sp.
CCGGGGCCGCCGCCGCGGCGCGGGCCGCGGTGGCCGCCGTCTCGGCCGCAGGGGCGATGAAGGCGCCGCCGTGGTCGTAGGGGCTGGCCGGCTCCGGCTCCGCCTCGGCCCACGCCGCGGGCATCGGCGCGTCGTCGAGATCGAAGCTGGGCGAGGTCATCGCATGCGCCGGCTGCGGGGCCGCGGCAGGGGCGACCGGAACCGGGGAGAGAGCGGGGGCCGGTTCGGCCACCGCCGCGACCGGCGCCTCGACCATGCGGTTGGCGTCGGCCTCGACCCGGCGCACCGGGCGCGGGGTCTCGCGCTTCACGTCCTCGGCCTCGATCCCGGTGGCGACGACCGAGACGCGCATCACGCCCTGGATGTCCGGATCCAGCGTCGAGCCGACGATGATGTTGGCCTCCGGATCCACTTCCTGACGGATGCGGTTGGCGGCTTCGTCCAGCTCGAACAGGGTCAGGTCGTAGCCGCCGGTGATGTTGATCAGCACGCCCTTGGCGCCCTTGAGGCTGATCTCGTCGAGCAGCGGGTTGGCGATGGCCTTCTCAGCGGCCTGGATGGCGCGATCCTCGCCCTCGGCCTCGCCGGTGCCCATCATCGCCTTGCCCATCTCGTCCATCACGGAACGCACGTCGGCGAAGTCGAGGTTGATCAGGCCGGGGCGGACCATCAGGTCGGTCACGCCCTTCACGCCCTGGTAGAGCACGTCGTCGGCCATCATGAAGGCGTCGGCGAAGGTGGTCCGCTCGTTCGCCAGCCGGAACAGGTTCTGGTTGGGGATGATGATCAAGGTGTCGACGACGCGCTGCAGCTCCTCGATCCCCTGATCGGCCTGGCGCATGCGCTTGGTGCCCTCGAACTGGAAGGGCTTGGTGACCACGCCCACCGTGAGGACGCCCATCTCGCGCGCCGCGCGGGCGATGACCGGGGCGGCGCCGGTGCCGGTGCCGCCGCCCATGCCGGCGGTGATGAAGCACATATGCGCGCCGGCGAGGCTGTCGACGATCTCTTCGATCGACTCTTCGGCGGCCGAGCAGCCCACATGCGGTTTCGCGCCCGCGCCGAGCCCCTGGGTGGTGGCCGCGCCGAGCTGGATGCGCCGGGTCGCCTGGCTCTGCTGCAGAGCCTGCGCGTCGGTGTTCGCCGCAACGAAATCGACGCCGTCGAGGGCTTTGTCGATCATATTGTTGACGGCGTTGCCGCCGGCGCCGCCGACGCCGAAGACGGTGATCCGGGGACGGAGCTCGGTCTGCTCCGGAATCATCAGAGTAAGGGACATGGCGCCCGCCTGTTTCTGTCGACGTCCCTGCCCGGTCGCCCGCGGAATCTGTCGCCCGGGTGCGCCTGGAGGAAGGTCGGATTGCCGCTCGATTGCGACGCGAACCATTAAGGCCGGTTCACGTCTTTCATTGCCGGCCAGACTACCGGATGTTCCGCGTCCGGTCACGCGGAAATCGGTTAATTTCATAGGTTTCCGGGACAAGGCTCGCCCCAATCCGCCACAATTGAAATAATGTTACGCGAATCAAAGCGCTGGGCGGCGAAGCTGATGTGACGGCTAAGGGTTTGCGCCTGCGATGTCGCTCCAACTGGGCGCAGTGCGACCGAAGCGGGCTGACGAACACGGCGGAAGTCGCGCGCCCGCTTGCCTCGCCGCGCCCGACGCCCCGAAACGCAAGCGGCCCCGCATCCACGATGCGGGGCCGCCTGGTCTCCGGCGCGGGCGCGCGCGCCCCTTACCAGTTGTCCTTGAACCAGCGCACCGCGCGCCGCATTTTCGTGCCGCCCGACAGGCCCGCAGGCGCTTCGAAATCCCAGAACTCGTCATGCGGGCGCACCGCATAGACCGCGAGCCCGACCAGCGCCGCGAAGGCCGGCCCGGTCACCTGCTGAGGCAGCCCCGCCACCCGCAACGGCCGCCCGACCCGCACCCGCTGGCCCAGCACGCGGCGCGCCGCATCCTCCAGCCCCGGAAGCTGGCTGCCGCCGCCGGTCAGCACGATGCGGCGCGACGGCAGGCCCTGGAACCCGGCCCGGTCGAGCAGCATGCGCACCTCCTCGAAGATCTCCTCGACCCGCGGCCGGATCACCCCGATCAGGGCGGAGCGGGTGAGCGTGCGCTCCTGCCCGTCGCCGCCGAGGATCGGGGCCGAGATCAGCTCCCGGTCATCGAGCCCCGTGGCCACCACGCCGCCATGCAGCACCTTCATCCGCTCGGCGATCTGGGTTTCCAGCGAGAACGCCTCGGAGATGTCGCGAGTCACATGCGCGCCGCCGACCCGGGCGGAATCAAGACAGATCAGCTGTTTGCGCAGGAAGATCGAGACGCCGGTCGACCCCGCGCCCATGTCGACGCAGGCGGCGCCGAGTTCCTGCTCGTCCTCCACCAGGCTCGCGAGGCCCGAGGCGTAGGGCGCGGTCACCACGCCCGCCAGTTCCAGATCGCAGCGCCGCACGCAGCGCGCGAGGTTGCGCAAGGGCGCGGAGGCGACCGAGAGCACATGCATGTCGACGGCCAGCGACTGCCCGTTCATGCCGCGCGGGTCCGACAGGAAGCTCGCCCCGTCCAGCGTGAAGTTGACCGGCAGCGCGTGCAGGATCTCGCGCCCGTCCTCCAGCGGCGGCTCGGGGCAGGCGACGAGCGCCGCGGCCACGTCGGCCTCCGACACCTCGCCGCTCATCACCTCCGCGTCGCCGGTCGCCCCGAAGGACGCGGGGCGCGCGCCGGAGACGGCGGCGACCACCTGGTCGACCCGGACGCCCGCGTTCTTTTCCGCCCGCTGCAGGGCGGTGCGGATCGCGCGCTCGCATTCCTCCATGTCGGTGATCTCGCCCAGGCGCACGCCGCGCGACTGGGTGGTCCCCGCCCCGATCACCCGCATCGCGGCGAAACCGCCCAGCGCGCCGTTCTCCCGCGCGCCCGACGCCAGCCGCGCCGGGTCGATGCGCAGGATCAGGCAGGAGGTCTTCTCGGTCCCGATATCCAGAACCGCCAGCAGCCCGCGCTTGAGCGCCGAGCGCAGCTGGTCGCGCATCATCCTCTGCGAGTCGAAGAGCCCGTGCCTCATGCGTCCTTCCCCTTGATCAGCGCCTTGGCGCGGGCCAGTTCCTCGACCGCTCGCTTGGTCAGCCGCAGCACCGGGCGCTGCGGGTCGCGGAAATCGATGACCGAGACTTCGCGGTTCAGCAGGTCCTCTGCGGCGTCGAGCGCCAGCAGGCGCTGCAGCGCGGCCTCGGGGTTCTTTTCGGGCAGGTGCACCAGCACGTCGTTGCCGAGCGCCAGCGACCAGCGCCGCTCGCCCATGCGGATCAACCCGCGCAGGCGGCCATGCAGGGGCTCGGCCCGCTTCCACAGCACCAGCGCCTCGGGCACGGCGCGATCGGCGCCCTCGCCCAGGATGAGGGGCAGGTCGGCGCGGTCGGCGCGATGCGCGACCGGGCTGATCACCACGCCGTCGGCGTCGACCAGATGCAGCAGCCCCTCCCAGCGCCACAGCGCCTCGGGCGCGCGCTGCACCAGCCCGATGCGCAGGGCGCCGTCGGGCATCACCTTGGGCACGGCGCCGGCGACGCCGGGCATGGTCTCGATCTCGGCCTTCAGCCCGGCGAGGTCAAGCCGCAGCGACGACACCGGGAATGTCAGGTTCAGCCGGTTGACGACGCGGGCCTGAAGCTCCGGCGCGCCGCCCACGATCTCGAGCCGCGAGACCGCGAATTCGGGGCGGTCCATCAGTGTGGCGCGGAGATCCTCGACCTGGATGTAGACCGCTTCGCGCAGCGTCTGGCTCTGCCAGGCCATAAGCCCCAGCATCGCCAGCATCGCCGGCGCCGCCAGCCGGCGCAGCACGAAGCGCACATAGGCGCGCCGCCCCAGCCGGTCGAGCCGGTAGCGCAGGCGCGACGGCGACGGGTCGCGCCGGCGGCGCGGGGTCTCGAACGGCGCGGGCGGCGCGGGGCGCAGCCGGCGGACCAGGCGCGCGAAGGCGCGGGAAGGGGAGGTCATCGGCGGGGCCTCCGGGCGGGGATCAGCGCAGGCATGAGGCGTCCTCCACCATCCAGGCGACCAGATCCTCGAACGACACGCCGGTATGGGCGGCCTGTTCGGGAGCGAGCGAGGTGGGGGTCATGCCGGGCTGGGTGTTGACCTCCAGCAGCACCAGCCCGGCGACGCCCTTGGTCTCGTCCCACCGGAAATCGGAGCGGCTGAGGCCCCGGCAGCCCAGCGCCGCATGGGCGCGCACCGCGATGTCGCGGCAGGCCGCCTCGATGTCGGCGGGGATGTCGGCGGGGATCACATGGGTCGACCCGCCGGCCGCGTATTTGGCGGCGTAGTCGTACCAGCCGGTGTTGGCGAAGATGTCGGTCACCGCCAGCGCGCGGTCGCCCATCACCGCCACCGTCATCTCGCGCCCGGGCACGAAGGTCTCGACCAGCATGGTCTCGGGCGCGTCGGCGGCGAGCTTGGCCGGGCCGTTCGCGCCCTCATGCACGATATAGACCCCGACCGACGAGCCCTCGTTGTAGGGCTTCACGACATAGGGCGGGGGGAGGGGGTGGCCGGCCTCGATCTCCGCCCGCGGCGCGAGGCGGCCTTCGGCCACCGGCAGCCCGGCGGCCGCGAAGATCTCCTTCGCCTTCACCTTGTCCATGGCGAGCGCGGAGGCCATGACCCCGGAATGCGTGTAGGGGATTTCGAGCCATTCCAGCAGGCCCTGCACCACCCCGTCCTCGCCCCAGCGCCCATGCAGGGCGTTGAACACGACATCGGGGCGCGCGGCCGTCAGCTGCGCGGGAAGGTCGGGACCTGCGTCGATTTCGGTGACGTCGTAGCCGGCGGAGGAGAGGGCGCGCGCGCATTCGCGGCCCGAGACGAGAGACACCTCGCGCTCGGCCGAACGGCCGCCCTTCAGCACTGCGACGCGCGTGGATGCCCTGCCCGACATGCCTGCCTCGTTCCCTCGTCCCTCTGCGGAGACGTTGCGGACGGATCGCGTCCCGCGCGCATCGCTGCGTCGCGGCCGGCTCCGGCCCGCCCTGTGATGATCGCCGCCCGGGTGTTCCCGATCCGCCGAACTGCTCGCGCCCCGTCGCGACGATGCGCGCGGGGCCGGGATCAGCATAGACGGCGAAGCAGGGTTCGCAAAGCGTTAAGAGGTTAAGTGGAAGTTAATCGCGAGCCTGACATTGCGGCACCCCGATCCGCCGGATCTCCCATTCCAGGTCGATGCCGGAGGTGGCGCGGACCCGGGCCCGCACTTCCTCGCCGAGGGACTCAAGATCTTCGGCGGTGGCGCCGCCGGCGTTGACCAGGAAGTTGGAGTGCTTCTCCGACATCACCGCGCCGCCGCGCTTCAGCCCCCGGCAGCCGGCGGCGTCGATCAGCGACCAGGCCTTCAGCTCCATCGGGTCCCCCGCCTCGCCGGTCGAGGAATAGCCCGCCGGATTGCGGAAGGTGGATCCGCAGGAGCGGTCCCTGGTGGGCTGGCTCGCCTCGCGCCTTGCGATCAGGTCGGCCATGCGGGCGGCGATGGCGTCCGGATCGCCTTGGGCGCCCCTGAGCACCGCCTCGACGATCACCGCGTCGGGGGGGAGGTCGGAAGACCGGTAGCCGAAGCCGATTTCAGCGCCGGGGAGGGTGACCACGGCGCCGTCGCGGGTCAGGAAGGTGACGTCCTCCACCACGTCGGCGGCGTAGGATCCGTAGCAGCCCGCGTTCATCCGCACCGCGCCGCCGATCGCGCCGGGAATGGTGCGCAGGAATTCCAGCCCGGCGATCCCCGCATCCGCCGCCGCCAGCGCCGCGCGCGAATCGAGCTGCGCCGCCCCGACCCGCAGCCGATGCCCCGGCAGGACCTCGACGCCGGAGAAGCCCCGCCCCAGCCGGATCGCGACGCCGGGCAGCCCGCCGTCGCGCACGATCAGGTTGGACCCGACGCCGAGCGGCGTCACCGGAACATCCCCGGGCAGCCCCGCCAGAAACCCAGCGAGGTCGTCGCGATCGGAGGGCTGGAACAGCGCCTCCGCCGGGCCGCCGACGCGCAGCCAGCAAAGATCGGCGAGCGGGCGCATCGCCGTCAACCGCCCGCGCGCCACAGGCAGACGCGCGACGAGCGCCGCCCCATCCAGCCTGCGGGCGTCAAACGGCGCCCCGTCCAGCCCGCGGGCGTCGAGCGGGGCGGCGTCGCGCCGGGAAGGGTCCATATCGGTCATGGTCGCACGGTCTCCGGCGCCGGGGCGGCCCCGCTTCATAGCCCGGACCCGCCCCCGCCGGTCAAGTCGCCCCTGCCCGGCCCCCGCCGGCCAAGTAGCCGCTGCCGCCCGCCCTGTCGCCGGGGACGGGAGCCGCGCGCCGACCGCCGCGCAGATCGCGCCGTTCCGCCCGCGCGGCGCGGCCACCGGGCCGCGAGCGAAACCGTCTCCCGCACCCCCCTTGGCGCCGCGAGACTTCGGGCGGGTCAAGGCTCGCGCAGCGACCGCCGCAGGCGGCTCGGCCTTGACGCGCCCGAAGACTCGCGCACGCTCGGATCAGGCCCCCCTGGGGGCCGTCTCAGCAAACCGGCGATCTTCGACCCCACAAGGGAAACGCCTGCCTCTCTCTGGGTCGGCCGCCATCCCGCTCCCCTCTCCCCCACCGGGGGGAGAGGGACAGGGTGAGGGGGGCGCCCCGCAGGCCATTCATGGCCGGAGACATGGGCTTGCCCGGCACGGGCGCCGCATGGCTCCCCGCCTCAGCCGGTCGGCCCGACCGCCCCCTTCTGCGCCGTGATCGGCGCATACTGGCTCGGCTCGCGATGCGCCGCGAAATTGAAACAGGTCTCGCGATAGATCCGCGCGAGATCGAGGTCGCAGCGCGCCCGCACCACCTCGTCGCCCAGCGTCGTCGCCATCGCCGCCACCTCGCCCGAGGGCGCCACGATCATGCTCCGCCTGATCAGGGGCGACCCCTCCTCGGTCCCGCACTTCGCCGTCTCCACCACCCAGGTCGCGTTCTGATAGGCCCCGGCCTGCATCGCCAGCTGGTTGTGAAAATTCGACAGATCGTCGATCCCGGTATGGTCGTTGGGCGTGTTGCAGCCCAGCAGCACCATCTCGACCGAGCGCAGCGCCATCACCCGATAGGTCGCGGGCCATCGCCGGTCGTTGCAGATGCACATGCCCAGATTGGCGTCCATCGTCCGTCCCAGCGGAAAGCCCGGATCGCCGGGCCGGAAATACGTCTTCTCCAGATGCTGAAAGGCCCGCGCCGGCCGGTGATCCGCATGCCCCGGCAGATGCACCTTCCGGTATTTGCCCACGACCCGCCCCGATCCATCCACCAGGATCGAGGTGTTGAACCGCCGCTTCTCGCCGCCCCCCGCACCCGTTCCGCATAGCCCCTGCAAAAGCCGACGCCGAGCCGCGCGGCCTCCTCGAACAGAACCCGCGTCTCCTTCCCCGGCATCTCGGTTTCGAAGAAGGCGTCGAGCTCGGCCTCGTCCTCGATCCACCCGCGCGGGAAGAAGCTGGTCAGGCACAGCTCCGGAAACACCACCAGCCGGCAACCGGCCGAGGTCGCTTCGCGCAGCATCTCCAGCATCCGGGCGATGCATTGCGCCCGCGTCTCCGACAGGGCGATCGGCCCCATCTGCGCCGCCGCCGCCACGATCGAACGTCCCGACATCACCGCGCCCCTTCGCTCGCAGCGCCGCGGTGGCGGCGGCGTCCACCGCCCCGTCCGCCACCGCCACGCCGTAAAGATCCCGCGCCGACCCGACTGAGACCAGCCCGTCCAGCACCGCCGCGGGATCGCGCGCGAAGGCATCGCCATAGCCGCCCCCCGCAGGTCCCGTCGCCACGTAGACCTCGCCCTTCTTCGACGCCCGATAGGGCGTCTTCGAAGGCCGCGCCGTCACCGTCCCGTCCGGCGCGATGGAGGTCAGCGAGGCCACGCCCCCTCGCCCCCGCCCGCAAATCCCCGGGGCCGGAACGCATGCCCCTCCCCCTCGACCGAGGCGCCCCCGTCCGCCAGAAACTCGAGCGCCCGGATCGAGCCGAAGCCGCCGCGCCACCGTCCCGGCCCAGCGACATCCTCGTTCAGCTCGCAGCGGGTCACCCGCAACGGCAGATGGGTCTCGATATCCTCGATCGGGTTGTTGCGGGTGTGGGCGTAAAGCATGTCGACCGCGTCCATCCCGTCCATGCCGAAACGCCCGCCATAGGAGCCTCCGAAAATCTCCATGTGCACCCAGCGCTCGCCGCCCGCGAGCCCCGAGAAGGCGATGACCTTGAGGTTGCCGATCCCCGCCGACACCATTTTCGGCGCGCACTGAGAAAGCGCCTTCATCATGGTGTCGGCGAGCGCGTTGCCCCCCGTGAACCGCGCGATCACCGGCGCCGGGAAGATCGGGTTGGCGAGACGCCCCTTGGGCGCGCGGATCGAGATCGGCCGGGTCAGCCCCGAATTCTGCGGGATGATCCCGTGCACCGCGCTGTCCAGAAGCGCCGGGCGCAAGGTCGGCCAGATCGCGATGTCCGTGGTCCCCACGAACGGCATGTTCACCGGCCGGTCGTCGATCTGGGGCGAGGCGCCTTCCAGGTCCACCTCGATCTCGTCCCCCGCCACCGTCAGCGTCGCCGCCATGGTCAGATGCCGCCGCTCGGGGTCGTCCAGAAACCCGTCGAGCATGGTTTCGGCGCGGTAGACCCCGTCCGGCAGCGCCGCGATGGCGCGGCGCATCATCCTTTCCGAATGGTCCATCAGCGCATCGACCGCCGTCGTCACCCGGGCCGGACCATGCCGGACGATCGGTTCCCCGAACCACGCCGCGCCGATCTCGGCGCCCATGTCCCCGACCACAAGGTTCGGCGCGCGGACGTCGTCGCGCAGGATCCGCCAGACCTCGGGAATGTCCCGCCCCGCCTCGCGGATCTTTATCGCCTTGAACTGCAGGCCCTCGACGAACGGGGCGATCGCCTCGACGATCCCCGCGGATCCCGGCGTCTGCGCCCCCACGTCCAGATGATGCGCCGTGGTGCAGGCGAACCCCATCAGCGCGGCCCCCGCCGACCGGGGGCCCGACCCGGAACGCGCCGCCCGCATCGACATGGGCGATGGAGCCGCCCCCGGCCCCGATGGTGTGAAGGTCCAGCATCGGGGCCGGCGCCGGAAAGCCGGCGATGGAGGTGTCGCGCCGCCTGCGCGACGCGGGCCTCGTCCAGCGGCGCCAGCTCCCCCCCCCCCGGCGGTGCGATGCGCCCGGCGACGGTCTTGCCGGACCGCCGTTTCACCAGCGGCCGGCCCTGCCACGGCATCTCCTGCCGGATGGAATAGCGCCGCCGCCGCTGATGCCGGCCGATATGGAGGATAGCCTGGAACCGCTCGTTGGTGATCAGGCCCGCCGCCGCCCGTCATGCCCCAGCACCGCGTTGGGGGCGGTGGTCGTGCCGTGGAGGACGCGGTCCACGGCGGCGGGCGCCACGCCCGCCAGCGCGCAGAGACCGAGCATGCCGGCCAGCACCCCTTCGGAGGGGTCGTGCGCCGGCGTCGGCGCCTTGTGAATGACGGTCTTCCCCGCCTCGGTCTCAACCATCACCAGGTCGGCGAAGGCGCCGCCCACATCGCATCCGATCAGTTTCATGCCGGGCCCCCCGGCGCATTGTGCCCGCGCGCCCGCAGCACCAGCGGCATGGCGGCGTCGGCGCTGCGCCCCGCCCAGTCATGCCCCGCGACGCCGGCCATGGAGCGGACCTGCGCCGCCTCCACCCCGGCCATCGCCGCCTCCATGTCGACCGCGAGCGCCCGTCCCTCGGCCACCACCTGCCGCCCGTCCACATAGACTTCCTTGATGGCGCGTTCCCCGGACGAGAAGATCATCCCGCGCAGCGGATCCCGCAGCGGCCGCATCGAGGGATGGGCGACATCCACCAGCACGATATCCGCCTTGGCGCCCGGCGCGATCCGCCCGATGTCGTCGCGCCCCAGCGCCTTCGCGCCGCCGATGGTGGCCGCATGAAACACCATCTCCGCCGTCGGCGCGGACGCATCCATGGAGACGGTGCGCGAGGTGTAGATCGCGGTCCGCATCTCCTCCACGTAGTTGTGCGGATGGGTATCGGTCCCGATCCCCATGTTGATGCCCCGCTTCACGTAATCGGCGAAGTTCCGCATCGAGATCCCGCGCCGCACGAACACCGTCGGGCAATGCGCGACCGAGGTCCCCGAGGTCGCCAGCCGGTCCAGATCCCCCCGCTCCGACCGCCCCAGCTGGGGATGATGGTCGAGGAAGATCCCGTGCCCGATCGTGGTGCGCCGACCCAGCAGCCCAAGGCTTTCCAGCCAGGCGATGGGCGAGAGGCCGTGGCGGCGCATCATCTCGTCGAACTCGACCACGCCCTGGGCGGCATGGATGGTGAAGGGCATGTCGCGGGAAACCGCCTCGGCCATCGCCTCGGTCAGGAGGGGGGCGAGGCAGGTGTCGACCTGGGCCGGCGAGATCACCCCGTCGAGCCTTCCCGAGGGGTGGCGGCGCGCGGCGTCGACCGCATCCAGCGCCTCGGCCATCTTGCGCTCGCCCTGCTTCGCGTCGAATTCGTATTCCACCGCATGGCCGTTGCGGGTCAGCCAGCGGCCGGAACGGAACATCGGGGCTGCGAAGGCGCGGATCCCCGTCTCCGCCAGAATATCCAGCCAGCCCTCATGCGGGGCGGAGATATCGCAGAGCGTGGTGACGCCGGACTGCAGCAGCTCGGCGATGGCGACGCGGGACGAGGCGCGCATCCCCTCCGGGTCGATGTCGAAGAGGAACAGGAATTCATAGAGCGAGGACATGTAGAACTGCGGGGAATACACCTCCTCCGTCAGGCCCTTGAGCATGGTCTCGAAGCTGGGATGGGCGTGGATGTCGACGAAGCCCGGCATCGCCATGCGGGCGGAGCCGTCGATCTCGCGGTCCGCGGGCCCGGTCCAGGTCCCGTCCGCCGACACGATCCGGTCGCCCTGGAACACCACGTCGATGCCGCGGGCGTATTCGTGCCGGCCCGCCTCCGCGTTCCAGACCACGGCCCAGTCGGCGTTGCGGATCACGGTGACGGGACCGGACGATGCGGGGGCGGGGGCGGCGGGTTGGGTCATTCGGGGTCCTCTCAGGGGGTCGCGTCAGGTCGGGCGGGTCAGGTCGGGGGGGCAGGCGAGTTCGAGGCCAACGAAGCGGATGAATTCCCCGATATGGTCGAGGAAGGCGTCCACCCGCTCTCCGGCCCGCGCCATGTCGCCCTCGGCCACCGCCTCGCCCACCTCGATATGGAAAGTGGGGATCGCCTCGGCGGGAAACCGGGTCTGGCGCGGGTGATGCACCCGCCGGAAGCGACGCGAGAGCGCGTGGAGCGGGATGATCGGCGCGAAGAACGGGTTGGCGGAGGCGGTCACGTCCAGTCCTCGAGGCTGGGGGGGAGAGGTCGTCGAGCCCGGACGGCGGAGGCGCGGGCGGTGGCCACCGCCTCGCCGTCGCGCGCCACCCAGGCGCCGTCGATCATCGCATGGGCGAGGTCTTGCGATTCCGCCGACCAGACCAGCATCCGCACCGGATCGCGGCTGGGCGCGCTTCCGACGCCGTCCAGCCGCCGGACGCAGAGAACCGCGCGCGCCTACGGCGATCCGCCCGAGGTCCGAGCGGCCCAGCGCCCGCGCCGGGGCCAGCGTCGCCGCGTCGAACGTTTCGCGCGCCGTGGCGCGCGTCGCCGAGCGTTCCACGGTCTTGGCCAGCATCGCGCCGACCCGCATCCGGGTCAGCATCGATTGCGGCGCGGTGGCGGCGCCCAGGCGCATGGTCACGCCGGCGTCGAGATAGCGCGCGAAGCGCTGCATCGCATATCCCCTCCGCCCGAACAGGAACGGGCAATGCGCGACCGAGGCGCCGGTCGCGGCCAGGATCTCCAGGTCGCGGCCCGGATGGTTCAGCCAGGAATGGCCGCTGGTGAAGATCACGTGACCCAGCATGCAACGCTCGGCCAGGAATCCCAGCCCCTCCAGCCATTCGAGGGGCGTGACTCCTTCGCACGCCACCCTCTCGCGGAACACGAACACCGCCTCCGACCTGTGCAGCGCCACCGGCACGGCGAGCGCGGCGGCGGCGGCGGCCTTGGTCTCCGCCAGCAGGCGGGGCGACGCCATCGCCACCTGCATCGGCGAGAGAAAGCCGTTGATCCGGCCCCCGGCGCCGCCCGAGACCCGCTCGACGACATCGCAGGCGGCGCGGAAGGCGGGGAGGCCCTCGTCCGCCTTCCAGTCGATGACCCCGCGCCGCCCGTCCGGCGCCCCCCAGCGGGCGGGGCCGTAGCCCTCGGGGATCCAGGCGCGCAGGCCGGTGCGCTCGACCACGTCGGCTACCGCGTCGCCCGCGCCCCAGCCGATCTCCCTCACCGAAGTGGCGCCGGAGCGGAGCAGTCGACGGCGGAAAGCGCGGCCATCTCCACCTCCGCCTCCCGGTCCATGGCGCGGGGCCATGGCGAACAGCAGCTCGGCCAGCGCGGTGAACTGGAAGCGGGCCTTGCCGGTGTCCACCACCACCGTGCGGTCGAGCGGGGCGGAGGTCATGTGGGCATGGGCGTCGATGAAGCCGGGCGCGATCAGGGCGTCGCCGAAATCCTCCACCGCGCCGGGCTCGATCCAAGCCAGACCGTCGCGTCGCCCGACCGCGGCGATCGCGCCCCCTCCACCGCGACGAACCCGTCGCGCAGCACGCGGTCGGCCCCGTCCTGGAAGGCGATGATCTCGGCGGCGGCGAGGATGCGGCGGGTCATGCGTCGGCTCCGGGCGCCGACCGCCGCTCGGCGCGCCGACGCAGCGCGCCGGCGACGAGGAAGAACGCGATCGACAGAAGAATGATGAGCGAGGCGGCGGCGGCGATGGCGGGGGAGAGCTCGTTCCTCATGCTCTCCCACATCCGGATCGGCAGGGTGACGTTGCCGGGCGAGGTGATGAACATCGCCACGATCATCTCGTCGAAGGACGCGATGAAGGCGAAGACCGCCCCCGCCGCCATGCCCGGCCGGATCACGGGGAAGGTGAGGTGGCGGAAGGCGCCGAAATCGCTCGCGCGCAGGTTCGGCGCCGCCATCTCCAGCCGCCGGTCCACGCCGCTCGGCGCCGCGCAGACATCGACCAGCACGAAGGGCGAGGCGAGGGCCGCACGGGCGAGGGCCATGCCGATGGGCGAGCCGACGAGGCCGGGCGGCGCGTGGAAGAAACAGACCGCGATGGCGACGATGATCCCGGGCGCCGCCAGCGGCGACAGCAGCAGCGCCCCCGCAGCGACCCCGGGGGCTGAGAGCGGCGCCACGATCAGGCGCAGGACGTCGAAGGTCCCGGCGCCCAGGTTCTCGGCCGCGCGCACCAGCCGCCCGTCGATGGATTTCAGGCTGGCACGGATCGGCAGGATCATGGACGGCAGCGCGATGTGGATCATGTCGACATGGACCGCGAGCGAGATGTTGAGCAGCCGCAACGGCTGGTCGACGAGGCCCGACCCCGACAGCGCGCCGTTGACCAGGCCCTCGCGCCCCAGCAGCACCATCCGGGCGCAGGAGCGGAGGAGGATCGAGCACCGGAACGGCGCCAGCACCGCCGCCGGCGCCAGTCGGCCGAGCCAGGGCGACGCGAGCGCGGCGAAAAGCGCCGGCGGATAGCCGATGACCAGCGCCGCCAGCGTGGCGACCGCCGCCATCTCCAGCGTGCCGAGGAACACCCGTTGCACGATGTCGTCGCTCAGCGCCTTGAGGATCGGGGCGAAATCCGTCTCCGCCCCCGCTGCGCGGGCCAGCATCAGGGCGACGGGGGCGAGGTGGAAGACGCCCAGAAACGCGGTCAGCGGCAGGGGGAGCGCGCCGACCCCCGCCCGGAAATTCCGTCCGGTGCGGGGGGGGAACGGCGGACCGAGCTCGGGCCCCCGCGGCATGGGTCGTCCCGGTCATGATACGGCCTTGCCGCCGGCGAAGACGCGCATCGCGTCCCGCGGCCAGTTCAGCCGCGCCGGCGCGCCGGGGGGCGAGACCGGGGACGAGCCCGGTCAGCAGCTCGCGCACCGCGAGCATCTCGTCCCCCAGCCACCCCCACCCGGCAGCGGCGGCTGTCGCCGACGAACACCGCCTCGCGCACCACGCCCAGGGTCTCGACCCGGTCGGGGGTGGCGGGGGAGGGCGATGGCGATGCGTTCGGGCCGGATGGCGACGGAGAGCGGCCCCGCGGGCAGCCCCGCCAGGGCGCGAAGGTCCCGGCCGCCTGCAACCCGCCGCCGGGCCCGGCCTCGGCCGCCAGCCGGTTCGAATCCCCGAAGAACCCCGCCACATAGATGTCGGCGCGGCGGTCGTGGAGCGTCTCGGGCGCGACGGTCTGCAGGATCGCGCCGTCATGCATCACGCAGATGCGGGCGGACAGGGTCAGCGCCTCCTCCTGGTCATGGGTGAGATGGAGGACGGCGAGGCCGAGCCGGGTCTGGATCCGCTTGATCTCGCTCTGCAGATGGGCGCGCAGGTGCTTGTCGAGCGCGCCCGGCGGCTCGTCCATCAGCAGCACCGGCGGCTCGAACACGATGGCGCGGGCCAGCGCCACGCGCTGCTGCTGGCCGCCGGAAAGCTGCATCGGGCGGCGGTCTCCGAAGGCGGCGAGGCCGACGAGGTCGAGGACGCGCACCACCGCGGCGGCCTGCGCCGCCTTCGCCATGCCGCGCATGCGCAGCGGAAACGCGATGTTCTCCGCCACCGTCATGTGGGGGAGCAGCGCGTAGGACTGGAACACCATGCCGATATTGCGCCGCGGGGCGGAGGCCGGCGATGGAGCGGCCGGCGACCCGGATATCCCCCGCGCTCGGCGTCTCGAACCCCGCCCGCATCATCAGCGATGGGGTCTTGCCGGAGCCCGAGGCGCCGGGCAAGGAGACGAACTCGCCGGCCCTGATCGAAAGCTCGAAGCCGCGGACCGCCCAGGCCTCCCCATAGCGCTTGGCCACCCCGTCGAAGGCCATCGGAGCGCCCAGGGGCGCCGAAAAGTCAGCGGGCGTCATGGGTGATCTCCCCGCCGACCATGGTCATCGCCACCGCAACCTCACGCGATCGGCCTTGTCGATGGCGAAGGGCTCGCGGTCGACGAGGCAGAGGTCGGCGAACATCCCCGGCGCCCGCGCGCCCTTGGCCCCTTCCTCCCGCCCCGCCCAGGCGCCCAGCACGGTGGCGGCCGACAGCGCCTCGGCCACGCCGATGGCCTGTGAGGCGTCGAGATCGCCCCCCTCCGCCGTGCGCAGGTTGACCAGCGACCGGATGCCGAGGAACGGGGTCGCCTCGCAGACCGGCGCATCGGAATGGATCGGCGCGACCACGCCCGCGTCGATCAGGGACCGCATCGGCCGGAGATTGCGCCTCTCCGCCGCGCCGCGCCCGCAGATGCGCCTCCCCCAGATCATGCGCGAAGCCCGACGCGGTGGAGGCGACGATCCCCGCCCGCGCCAGCCGCAGGACCGAGGCCGGCGTCGCCGCGCAGCAATGCTCGATCCGCAGCCGATGGTCGGGGCGCGGCGCGGCGGCGAGCGCGTCGATCACGAAATCCACGCCCCGGTCGCCCATCGCGTCGATGCAGACCGAAAGACCGGCGGCATGGGCCTCGATCACCTTCGCCACCAGATCGTCCTTGTCGATCAGCACCCGGCCCCGGTTTCCGGGGGCTCCCCCGCCGGCGCCGGAGGCTGACAGGGCGTGTGACAGGCGGCGGTGCGGGCGGAGGCGGCGCCATCCGCCACCCATTCCACCCCGATCAGCCTGAGCCAGTCGTCGCCGAACCCGTCGCGGACATGCGCGTCGCGCAGACCCCGCCGGAATTCCTCCTCATGCCCGCGGGCGACGACCCCGATCCGGGTCTTCAGCCGGCCCGCCGCGTGCAGCCGCTGATAGGCGCCGAAGCCGGGCCGGGTCGTCGTGGAATTGTGCAGCGAGGTCACCCCGACCCGCGCATAGCCCGCCAGCACCCGTTCGAGCGCGGCGAGGAAATCCGCCTCGGCGAAGCCTGCCTGGACATGGGCGACCAGCATCTTGGCGGCGCGGGCGAAGAGCAGGCCGTGGGCGCGCCGCCCGCGTCGCGGCCGATGGCGCCGAAGGGCGGATCCTCCGCCGCCCCCATCTCGCCCATCCGCGCCAGCGCCGCGGTGGCGACGCCGGCGATCAGCGAGCAGCGGCGGTAGAGCAGCACCGGGCGCCTGCCGGCGGCGGCGTCGAGCTCCGCCCGCTCGGGCCAGCCGCCCATGGTCAGATCGTCGAAGCGCGACGCGCAGACCCAGTCGCCGCGCCCGCGCCCCTCCGCCTCCCGCGCGATCAGGGCCGGCAGCGCGTCGCGACTGCCCGGCGCGGCTTCGGCCAGATCCAGCCAGCGGCCGAGGCGCCGCCTGCATGTCGGCTTGGCAATGGCTGTCGATCAGCCCGGGCAGCGCCACCCGCCGGCCGCCCTCGATCACCGGGGCGGAGGGGACGAGCGCGCGGATCTCCGCCCGGCTCCCCGGCGCTGCAATGCGGTCGCCGGCGATGGCCATCGCCTCGGCCCTTCCGCCGCCCTCGCGCAGCGGGCGGCCGGGGGCGGCCCGCATGGTCACGATATCGGCGGCGAGCAGGAAGCGTCGATGGCGGCGGGGAGCAGGGTCATGGGGCGCGCTCCGACGAGAAAAGGTCGCCCGGCGCCGGACAGGGGGCCGGCCCCGGGCGTGAAACGGTCGAGGGTGCGCAGCTCACGTCTCGATCGTCTCAGGACGGCGCCCGGCCCACCAGACATGCTGGCAGGGGACGAACGTCTCCACATTGCCCGGCGCGGTGGGCAGGTTGGCGAGGAGCTCGGGGCTGAGCAGCGCGGCCGAGCTCACATTGGCGAAACCATAGGACAGCAGCGCCGAAAAGCGCGCCTGCGCCACCGCCGAGGACGAGAACGCCACGAATTTCCGCGCGTTGGTCAGGTTCGGGGCGCCCTTGCGGATCAGCCAGGCGTTGGAGATCAGCGAGTCGCCCTCCCACACGATCTCCGGCGCCGCGCCGCCGGACCTGGCCGCATGCACCCGGCCGTTCCAGGCGGCGACCCTCGGCGCCTCGACCATGGCGCGGAACTTGGCCGGATCGGGGCCGACCGCCTCGACCACCCTGATGCCGCAGAGCCGCTCGAACGGCTCGTACCAGGCCTTGCGCTGCATCTCGGAGCCGCCGCCGCCCCAGGTGACCGCGACCACCTCGCCCGAGCCCTTCCAGGCGTCGGGGATGACGCCGAATTCGGGCATGTCGCTTTCGGCGGCGAAGCCCATGCGCGGCAGGGCGGTCGCGGCGGCGAACCCGCCGATGGCCGCCCCGAGCAGCGCCAGGAGATCGCGGCGCGAGGGGGGGCCGATCACGCTGTCGCGCAGGGCCTGGATGGTTCGGGCCCGGATCCGAAGGGCGCGGAGGTCGTCGGGGCGTCGGCTCATGGCGGTCATCCCGGGCGCGGAGGAAAAGGCGCGTCGTCAGGGTCGAGGCCAGGCAGGGAAATTTCGGCGCCGCGACAAAACATGTGATGCAAATCAAACTGCCTACGATCTGGAATCTTGGCGGGACGGCGGCCGCATTTCGCCGGCTGGCGCCGGGGGCCAGGGTGATGCGCGGCCGGGGCGACCCCGCGCGACGCTTCGGCAATCTTGTGGACCCATGCCGGAACAGGACGACGCCGGCGCATCCAACGAGGGGCGTCGACGCAACCCCGACGCTTGTGGAACCATTTTCAACCCTCCCCCTGCCTGCGCTTGAGGCGGGAGCCGGGCATCAGGGGCCGATCTCGCACGGCATCGCAGCAAGACGGAAACGCAATGGTCGCATTCTGGAAGCGGGCGACAGCTTGGCGCGAGCCATTCCGCCCGGCGGAATCGTCATGCCCCCAATCGCAACGGGGCGCGGCTTGCGCCACGCCCCGCTGAAATCCGACCCTTCGCGCTCGGCGCGCTCGCGCGCGCCCCGGCCTCACTCGGCGGCGAGACGCCCCTCCAGCGCCGCGGGCAGCGCGCGGGCCCACTGGCTGATCGAACCCGCCCCGAGGCAGACCACGATGTCCCCGGGCTTCGCCCGCGCCGCCACGTATTCGGGCAGCGCCTCCGGCCCCGCCAGCGCCACCGCGTCGCGATGACCGTGGCGGATGAGGCCTGCGACCAGCGCGTCGCGGTCGGCGCCCTCGACCGGCGCCTCGCCGGCCGCGTAGACCTCCGAGATCGCCACCATGTCGGCGTCGTTGAAGCACTTGCAGAAGTCTTCGAACAGCGAGGCCAGCCGCGAATAGCGGTGCGGCTGGTGGATGGCGATCACCCGGCCGCCCGGGCCCACCGCCTGTCGGGCGGCGCGCAGAACCGCCGAGATCTCGACCGGATGGTGCCCGTAATCGTCGATGATCGGGGCGCCGTTCCACTCGCCGACCCGGGTGAAGCGGCGGTTGACGCCCCCGAATTTCGACAATGCCGCGCGGATCGCGTCATCGGGCAGGCCGAGCTCCAGCGCCACCGCGATGGCGGCGAGCGCGTTCTGCACGTTGTGATCGCCCGGCATCGGCAGGGACAGGCCCTCGATCCGCCGCTCGCCCCGCATCAGCCCGTCGCGCAGACGGGCGATGACGTCGAACCTGGACACCGGGCCCTCGTGGCGGAGGTTCACCGCGACCACATCGGCCTGAAGCGAAAATCCGTAGGTGATGACCCGGCGGTCGTCGACGCGCCCCACCAGCGACTGCACCTCCGGATGGTCGATGCAGCAGATCGCGGCGCCGTAGAACGGGATGTTGGAAACGAACGCATCGAAGGCCCGGCGCACGCCGTCGAAGTCGCCGTAATGGTCGAGATGCTCGGGGTCGATGTTGGTCACGATGGCGAGCGTGGCCGGCAGGCGCACGAAGGTGCCGTCGCTCTCGTCCGCCTCGACCACCATCCACTCGCCGGTCCCGAGCCGGGCGTTGGAGCCGTAGGCGTGGATGATGCCGCCGTTGATCACGGTGGGGTCGATCCCGCCCGCGTCCAGCAGCGCCGCGACCATCGACGTGGTGGTGGTTTTCCCGTGCGTGCCGGCCACCGCGACGTTCATGCGCAGGCGCATCAGCTCGGCCAGCATCTCGGCCCGGCGCACCACCGGCAGGCCGACGGCGCGGGCGGCGTCGAGCTCGGCGTTGCCCTTCTTGATCGCGGACGAGATCACCACGACCTTGGCGCGCCCGATGTTCTCGGCGACCTGGCCGATGAAGACCCGGGCGCCCAGCGTGCGCAGCCGCTCCAGAATATCGGAATCCCGTTGGTCGGAGCCCTGAACGTCATAGCCGAGGTTCAGCATCACCTCGGCGATGCCCGACATGCCGATGCCGCCCATGCCCACGAAATGGATCGGGCCGATGTCCTGCGGCAGGCGGGTGGCGGCGGCGTTCATGGGATGTCTCCGGGTCAGGTCAGGCGGGCTCGCCGCGGGCCACGCGCTCGGTCAGGTCGGCCAGCCGCTCGGCGGCGTCGGGGCGGCCAAGGGCGCGGGCGGCCCGGGCCATGGTCTCGGCGCGGGCCGGGTCGGCGAGGACGGCGGCGATGTGCGCTGAAAGCGACGCCCCCGTCAAGGCGGCCTCGGGGGCGGAGATCGCGGCGCCGGCCGCGGCGAGCGGCGCCGCGTTGGCGGTCTGATGGTCATCCATGGCCGAAGGATAGGGCACGAGGATCGAGGGTCGCCCGATCGCCGTCAGCTCCGCCACGGTCGAGGCGCCGGCACGGCTGACCACAAGCTGCGCGGTCGCGATGCGGGCGGGCATGTCGGCGAAGAACGGCGCGACCTCGGCCTTGATCCCCATCCCGGCGTAGCGGGCGGAGAGCGCCTCGGTCTCTTCGGGCCGGGACTGCTGGGTGAGGATCAGGCGGGCGCGCAGGGCCTCGGGGAGGGCGGCGAGCGCCTCGGGGAGGAGCCGCGAAAAGACGCTCGCGCCCTGGGAGCCGCCGAAGACCAGCAGGTTCAGCGGGCCGTCCGCGGGGGGCGCATAGGGGATCGAAGCGGCCTCGCGCGCCGCATCGCGGATCGGGTTGCCGACATGGAGCGGCGAGGCGCCCTCCGGCGGATTGGTCAGCGGCCAGGTCCCGCAGGCGAGCGCTTTCACCCGCGGCCCGAAGGCGCGGTTGACCCGCCCCAGCACGCCGTTCTGTTCATGGATCAGCGCAGGGATGCGGGCGACGGAAGCCGCGCCGAGCGCCGGGATCGAGGGATAGCCGCCGAACCCCGCCACGGCGGACGGGCGGTCGCGCCGGAACCAGCGCAGCGTCTCCCACAACCCCAGGCCGATCAGGAAGGGCGCCGCGAGCTTCGCCGCCGGCCCGCCGCGGGCGAAAGTGGCGGAGCGCACCGGCTTCACCGTCACCGCATCGGGAAATCCGCCGGCATAGCGCGCGCCGCGGTCGTCGGTGGTCAGCGTCACCCGCCAGCCGCGGCGCAGCATCTCCTGCGCCAGCGCCTGGGCAGGGAACATGTGACCTCCGGTGCCCCCCGCGGCGATGACCAGATGCGGGGCCGTCATGCCCGCCCGACCAGCGCGTCGATCGCATGGCGCTGCGGGCGCTTGCGGGTCATCGCCAGCAGCAGCCCCATACCGACCCCCGCCGCGATCAGCGACGAGCCGCCGTAGGAGATGAAGGGCAGCGTCATGCCCTTGGCGGGCAGCAGCCGGATCGCCACGCCGAGATTCACGAAAGCCTGCATGCCGACCAGCACCGCCATGCCGGCGCCGGCGAGCCGGACGAAGGCGTCGCGCTCTTCCTGCAGGCGATGGAGCGCGCGCAGCGTGATGAACAGGAACAGCCCGATCACGATCAGGCAGGCGATCAGCCCGTATTCCTCGGCCGCCACCGCGATGATGAAGTCGGTATGCGCGTCGGGGAGCGTGTTCTTGACCGAACCCTCGCCAACCCCGACGCCGAAGATCCCGCCCTCCTGGATGGCGTTGGTGGCGTAGCCGATCTGGGTGCGGGGATCGACCTCGGCGGCCAGAAAGCCGTCGATGCGCCGCGCGAAGTGCTCGGAATTCTCGTAGGCGAAGGAGCCGACGGCGACCGCCGCCCCCCCCAGCCCGGCCAGCAGCGGCAGCGACGCGCCGGCGACGAAATACATCCCCCCCCACACCGCCATCACCAGCGCCGCCTGCCCGAAATCGGGCTGCAGCGCCAGCACCCCGGTGCAGGTCGCGGCCAGCAGGAACGACAGGAGCTTGCCCGGAGGGCCGTGCCGCTCGAACGTGCCGGCCATGATCCAGGCGGCGGCGCCCACGAAGGCGGGCTTGAGGAACTCGGAGGGCTGGACCGACATGCCCCCCAGAGAGATCCAGCGGATCGCGCCCTTGCCGAAATCCGTGCCGATCAGCGGCAGCGCCAGGATGGTGAGGAACGACGCGCAGAACCCCATGACCGCGAGCCTTCGCACGGTGCGCGGGTCCTGCATCGAGATCGCCACCATCACCGCCATCGCCACCAGGGCGAAACCGGCCTGGCGCACCACGAAATAGAAGGTGGGCAGGCCCAGCTTCTCGGCCAGCGGCGCGGAGGCCGCCATGCCGACCACCAGCCCGATGCCGATCAGCGCCAGCACCGCCCCGACCGTCCAGCGGTCGACCGTGCGCCACCAGCGGGTCAGGATCGGGTCCGAGGGGCGGGCCGGGGCCGCGCCGAACACCATCTCGGTCATGGGGTCGTCTCCTCTTGTGCTTGCGGGTCTTGGGCGTCGGGGTCGGGGCGAAGGGTCAGGACGGGTCGGCTACGGGCTCGGGCGCTTCGGGCAGGCCGGCGGCGCGGCGGGCGAGCACCCGAAAGGCGTCGCCGCGGGCCTCGAAATTGGCGAACTGGTCGAAGCTGGCGCAGGCCGGCGACAGCAGCACCGTCTCGCCGGAGGCGGCGTTGGCGAAGGCGCGCTCCACCGCCTCGTTCAGGTCGCCGCAGAATTCGTGGGGGACCTCGCCCAGCGTCTCGGCGAAGGCGTCGGCGGCCTGGCCGATCAGATAGGCGCAGGCGATCTTGCCGAACAGCGGACGCAGGGGCTCGATGCCCCCCGCCTTGGGCACGCCGCCCGCGATCCAGCGGATCCGGTCATAGGAGAGCAGCGCTTTCTCGGCGGCGTCGGCGTTGGTGGCCTTCGAGTCGTTCACGAAAACCACGCCGTCCTTCTCCGCCACCTGCTCCATCCGGTGCGGCAGGCCGGGGAAGGTGCGCATCCCGGCCTCGATCTGGCGGGGCGCGAGGCCGATGGACCGGCAGGCGGCGAAGGCGGCGCAGGCGTTCTGGTGATTGTGCTCGCCCTGCAGGGTTTGCATCTCGCGCAGATCGAGCGAGGCGGTCTGCCGGCCCCCGCGGCGTTCGGCCAGGAAGCCTTTGCGGGCGACCACGGCCTGCCCCTCGTCGGGCAGCTTGCGGCTGGCGGAGATGCCGATGACCGGGGTTTCGCCTTCCATGCCCCTGCCCCGCAGACGGTCGGCGAGGTAGCGGCCTTCGGGCTCGTCGAGGCCGATCACCGCGCGCTCGGGGGCGCCGATCTCGAAGAGCCGCGCCTTGGCGGCGAAGTATCCGCCGCGCCCCGCGTGCCGGTCGAGATGGTCGTCCGAAAGGTTGAGGAACACCGCCACGTCGGGGGCGAGCGAGCGGGCGAGCTCGAGCTGGTAGGACGACAGCTCCAGCACCAGCACTTCGCCGTCATGGAAGGGCTCGAGCCCCAGCACGCCCTTGCCGATATTGCCGCCCACCTGCGCCGGCACGCCGGCCTCGGTCAGGATATGGCCGATCAGGGCGGTGGTGGTCGATTTGCCGTTGGAGCCGGTGACGCAGATCACCCGGGGGGGTGTGTCGAAATCCTCTTCGTCGAGGCCCGCGAGCACCCGGAAGAGGAGCCCCACGTCGTTATCCACCGGCACGCCGCGAGCCCAGGCCTGCTCGATCGCGGCATGGGGGGCGGGGTAGAGCGCGGGGATGCCGGGCGAGACGCAGAGCATCGCCAGATCCCCCTCCCAGGCCCGGTCGCGGGTCAGGTCGGCGACCTCGAACAGCTGCGCGGCGGCGGCGGCGCACGCCGCCTCATCGTCGTCCCAGCAGATCGGGCGGGCGCCGCCGGCGGCGAGCGCATGGGCGGCGGCGAGGCCGGAGCGGCCGAGGCCGAGCACGCCGACGGCGCGGCCCTCATATCCGGGGACGGGGATCATGCGATGTCCTTTGCGGCGCGAAGCGCACGGGCGGCGCAGGGAGAGCCCCCGCGCCGGCCCTTCCCCGCAGACGGGGATGGGTGGCGGCCGCGCGGGCGCGAGGCGCTCAGGCGGCTCATCACGTCAGCGCACCTTCAGGGTGGCGAGGCCGATCAGCGCCAGGATCACCGAGATGATCCAGAAGCGGATCACGATGGTCGGCTCCTGCCAGCCCAGCTTTTCGAAATGATGGTGGATCGGGGCCATCAGGAACACCCGCCGCTTGGTCATCTTGTAGTAACCGACCTGGATGATGACCGACAGCGCCTCGACCACGAAGAGCCCGCCGATGATGGCCAGCACGATCTCATGCTTGGTGACCACCGCGATGGCGCCGAGCGCGCCGCCGAGCGCGAGCGACCCGGTGTCGCCCATGAACACCATGGCGGGGGGGGCGTTGTACCAGAGGAACCCCAGCCCCGCGCCGATCAGGGCGGCGGCGAAGATCACGATCTCTCCCGCGCCCTCCACATAATGCAGGCCCAGATACTCGGTGAAGTCGGTGCGCCCGACCACATAGGCGATGATCCCCAGCGCCCCGCCCGCGATCATCACCGGCATGATCGCCAGCCCGTCGAGCCCGTCGGTCAGGTTCACGGCGTTGGCCGAGCCCACGATCACGATCATCGCGAAGGGCAGGAACAGGAAGCCCATGTCCCACATCAGGTCCTTGTAGATCGGGAAGGCGATCTGCCCGGTCAGGTCGGCGGGCTGCAGATACATCGTCGCCCCCGCCGCGATCAGCGAGATGGCGAAGCCCGCGCCCAGCCGGATCCGCCCCGGCACGCCGCGCACGTCGAACTTGGAGACCTTGAGATAGTCGTCGGCGAAGCCGATGGCCCCGAAGCCCGCGGTCACTCCCATCACGATCCACACGTAGCCGAGGTCGAGCCGGCTCCACATGATGGTCGAGAGCAGCAGCGAGAACAGGATCAGCACGCCGCCCATGGTCGGCGTGCCGGCCTTGGTCAGCAGATGCCCCTCCGGCCCGTCCTTGCGGATCGGCTGGCCCTTCTTCTGCATGCGGCGCAGCGCGTTGATGATCGGCGTGCCGAACACGAAGCCGAAGATCAGCGCGGTCAGAAACGCGCCGCCCGCCCGAAAGGTCAGGTAGCGGAAGAGGTTGTAGACGTCCCCCCCCTCCGACAGCGGCGTGAGCAGATGATAGAGCATGTGACCCGTCGTCCTTCCTAGTCCGCGTCGCCGTCGGGGTCGCCCACGGCGCGCTCGGGGGCGGCGCGGCCGAGCGCCTTGAGCGCCTCGACCACCCGCACCATGCGCGCGCCGAGCGAGCCCTTGGCCATCACCACGTCGCCCGCATCGGCCAGGCGTCGAACCTGGGCGGCGAGCTTGGTCGAATCCGTCGCCCAGACCCCGCGCCTGGCGATCGGCAGGGCCGCGTGCATGGCCTTCATCAGCGGCCCGCAGCAATGCACCGTGTCGATTTTCGCGATCGCGGGATGGGCGGCGAGGCCGGCATGCAGCGCCTCCGCCTCCGGCCCCATTTCCAGCATGTCGCCGAGCATGGCGATGCGGCGAAAATTCTCGACCCGGCCGAAGCCGACATCGCCCTGGGCGCAGGCCAGCACATCGAGCGCCGCGCCGACCGAGGTCGGGTTGGCGTTGTAGCTTTCGTCGATCAGGTGGATGGCGCCGTCGAGCCCAGTGACGTCGAGCGAGATGCGCCAGCGCGAGCCCCGACCCTCGGGCGCGGTCCAGGTCCCCAGCGCCACCGCGGCGAGGGCGGGGTCGGCGCCGACCGCCTCCACCGCCAGCAGCACGGCGAGCGCGTTGATCGCGAAATGCCGTCCCGGCGCACCCACCTTGATCAGCGCCTCGCGCCCGTGCAGATGGGCCGACACCGTGGTCCCGTTCGCGCCCAGCGCCAGGCCGGTCATGCGAGCCTGGCAGCGCGGGGCCTCGCCGAAGCGCAGGATCCGGGCGCCGAAGCGGCGGGCGCGGCGGGCGAGCCGCTCGTAATGGGGGTTGTCGCGGTAGAGGATCGCGGCGCCGCCCGGCTCCAGCCCCTCGAAGATCTCGGCCTTGGCGAAGGCGATCTCGGCCTCGTCGCGGAAATGCGCGAGGTGGACGGGGGCGACCGTGGTGACGATGGCCGCGTGGGGACGGGCGAGCTTGGTCAGCGGCCGGATCTCGCCGGGATGGTTCATGCCGATCTCGATCACCGCATAGCGGGTCGCTTCGGGCATCCGGGCGAGGGTCAGGGGCACGCCCCAGTGGTTGTTGTAGCTCTTTTCAGCCGCATGCACCGCGCCCTGCGCGGCGAGGGCGGCGCGCAGCATCTCCTTGGTGGAGGTCTTGCCGACCGAGCCGGTGACCGCGATCACCTTCGCCTGCGTGCGCGCCCGGGCGGCGGCGCCGAGCGCCTCCAGCCCCTTCAGCGTGTCGTCGACCACCAGCAGGGGGGCGTCGGGGGCGAGCCCCTCGGGGATGCGCGACACCATCGCAGCGGCGGCGCCGGCGGCCAGCGCCGCGGCGACGAAGTCATGCCCGTCGCGCGCGTCCGCCAGCGCCACGAAAAGATCGCCGGGCGCCACGGCCCGGCTGTCGATGGAAACCCCGGACGCCTCGAAGGCCCGGGTCGCGCGGCCGCCGGTGGCGGCGGCGGCGGCGTCGCTGGTCCATAGGGGCGTGGTCATGCGCCCAACCCTCCCTGTCCGTCGTTCCCCGTCGGGCCGTCTAGCGCCGCAACCGCGGCCCGGGCCTGATCGGCATCGTCGAAGGGATGGGTGACCCCCGCGACGGTCTGGCCGGTTTCATGCCCCTTTCCGGCGATCAGAAGGCGGTCGGAAGACCCCAGCATGTCAACCCCGGCGAGAATCGCCTCGGCGCGATCGCCGATCTCGATCGGGGCGGAATCGGCGCCCGTCATGCCGGCGAGGACGGCGGCGCGGATGGAGGCGGGATCCTCGGAGCGGGGATTGTCGTCGGTCACGATGGCGATGTCGGCGGCGCGGGCCGCGGCGCCCATCAGCGGGCGCTTGCCGGGGTCGCGGTCGCCGCCCGCCCCGAAGGCGACGATCAGGCGGCCGGGGGTGTGGAGACGCAGCGCGGCGATGGCGGTCTCGAGGCTGGCGGCGGTATGGGAATAGTCGACATAGATGCGGGCGCCGTTGGCCCGGGTCGCCACATGCTCCATCCGGCCCCGCACGGCGCGCAGGCGTGGGAGTGCGGCGAAGACCGAAGCAGGGTCCTCTCCGCAGCCGATGGCGAGCGCGGCGGCCATCAGCGCGTTCTCGCCCTGGAACCCCCCGACGGCGTGGAGGGAGGCGGAGAACCGCGCCCCCTCCCACGCGAAATCCAGGTCCTGCCCGGTCTCGTGATAGTCGGCGGCGACGAGGCGCAGCTCGGCGGCGGCGCCGCGCCCCACGCCGATCACGCGCAGGCCGCGGGAACGGGCGAGGGCGGCGGCCTCCGGAAACGCCGGGTCGTCGGCGTTGATCGCGGCGACGGCGCCCGGCGGCGCGACCCGTCCGAAGAGGGCCAGCTTCGCGGCGACGTAATCGGCGTGGTCGCGGTGATAATCCATGTGGTCGCGGGTGATGTTCGTCAGCCCGACTGCGGCCAGACGCACTCCGTCGGCGCGGTATTGGGCGAGGCCGTGAGACGACGCCTCCATCGCCGCATGGGTCACGCCGGCTTCCGCCAGCTCGGCCAGCAGCGCGTGCAGCGCGATGGGATCGGGGGTGGTGAGGCCGCCCGGACGCTCCACCGCACCCTCCACCCCCACCGTCCCGAAGGCGGCGGCGCGATGGCCGAGCGCCCCCCAGATCTGGCGCAGGAACGAGGCGACCGAGGTCTTGCCATTGGTCCCGGTCACCGCCGCCATCACCTGCGGCTGCGCGCCGAAGAAGGCGGCGGCGGCATGGGCGAGGGCGAGACGCGGCTCGGGCACGATCACAAGGGGGAGAGGGAGGGGGAGAGCCTCGGGGCCGCCCACGAGCCCGCGGATGGTCTCGGCCCCCGCCTCCGAACACACCACGGCCAGCGCCTGCTGGCGCAGCGCGAAGGGGGCGAATTCGGCGCCGTCCATCACACCTTTGAGCGCGAAGAACACGAAGCCCGCCCGCACCTGCCGGCTGTCGGCGGTCAGCCCTGTCACGGCCGCGTCGGGCGCGAGCCCCGCGCGCGCAAGCGCCTCGGACGAAAGGCCGAGGCCCGCCAGGGTCGCGCCGGACCCGGTCACTTGCTGGCGACGATGCCGACGTCGCCCTCCTCCGCCATCTCGTCCTCGTGCAGGGGACGCATGCCAAGGATCGGGGCGATGCGGGTCACCGCCTCCTTCACCGACGGCGCCGCGGTCCAGCCGGCGGGGCGGCGCGGGCCCCATTTGGTCTGGGCGGTGGCCTCGTCATAGGTCACCACGATCACATAACGCGGATCCTGCATCGGGAAGGCGCCGGCGAAGGTCGCCACGACCCGGTTGGCGGCGTAGCCCCCGCCCGACGCCTTTTCGGCCGTGCCGGTCTTGCCGCCGATGAAATAGCCCGGCACGTCGGCGTTGCGCCCGGTGCCGTCGGTGACCACGCCGCGCAGCATGTCGCGCAGGTCGGCCGAGGTCTTGGCCGACACCACCCGGTCGGCCTCGGTCGGCGGGATCGCGCCGGCGAGCAACGTCGGCTCCACCTTCAGCCCGCCATTGATCAGCGAGGCGTAGGCCGACGCCAGATGCAGCGGCGAGGCGGCGAGCCCGTGGCCGTAGGAGATGGTGATCACCGAGATCTCGGACCAGTTCGTCGGGTAGAGCGGCGCGGCGCGCCCCGCCTCCGACAGCTCGACCGGCAGCACGTCGAGCAGGCCGAGCTTGCCCAGCATCGCCTTCTGCCGCTTGGCCCCGCCGATCAGCGCCATGCGCGCGGTGCCGGTGTTGGAGCTCTGCACCATCACCTCGCGGAACGTCATCCGGGCCGGCATGCGGTGGCTGTCGGAGATGGCGAAGCGGTTCCAGTACATCGGCCCGGTGGTGTCGACCATGGTCTGCGGCGTGGCGAGCCCCGCGTCGATCATCATCGCCGCGGTGAAGATCTTGAAGGTCGAGCCGAGCTCGTAGAGCCCCTGCGCCGCCCGGTTGAAGGTGGGGAAATCCGCCGCCTTCACGTTGCCGAAGGGAATCGGGCGGTCGTTGGGGTCGAAATCGGGCAGCGAGACCAGCGCCACCACCTCGCCGGTGCGCGCGTCGAGCAGCACGCCCGCCGCGCCCTTGGCGGTGTAACGCTCCATCCCCTCGCGCAGCACGTCGGCGAGCGCGCGCTGCACGCGGATGTCGATGGAAAGCCGCAGGGCCGCGCCGGCGCGGGCCGGGTCGCGAAGCTCGGCGTCGAGCTTGGCCTCGATGCCGCCCACGCCCACGATCTCGGCCGCGCGCACGTCCTCGCGCCCGAAGGAGGCGCCGCCGAGCACATGGGCCGCGAGCCGCCCGCCCGGATAGACCCGCACTTCGCGCCGGCCGAACTGCAGGCCGGGGTCGCCGATGTCATGGACGCGGATGCGCTCGGCCGGCGTGATCGACTTCTTGATCCACAGGAAGCGGCGGCCGTCCTTGAACCGGGTTTTCAGCTCGTCGGCGTTGAGGTCGGGGAAGACGGTCGCCAGCTTCTCGGCGGCGTTGTCGGGGTCCACCATCTCCTGCGGATGGGCGAACAGCGACCAGACCGGCAGGTTGACGGCCAGCAGCTCTCCGTTGCGGTCGGTGATCTCGGCGCGCATGGCGCTGACCGTCTCGGCGGAGCCGGAAAAGCGCGGCTCCTCGGGTTCGGAGGCCGCGATCAACCCCATGCGCCCGGCGACCGAGGCATAGGCGAGCACGAAGGCGAAGCTGAGCAGCTTGAGCCGCCAGCGCGAGCGCGAGCGCGCCTCCGCCTCGGTCTTGCGGCGGGTCTCGATCCGGCGGCGGGCGGCGGCCTCGTTGGGGTCGATGCCGCTCTGACGCGCCGCGATCAGGTCGGCGAGGCGGGCGCCCTCGGGCCCGGGGCCTGGTCCGGCGTCGTCGGACTCGGCATGGCCGGCGGGCAGCGCCGCGCCGGCGGCGCGCGGCGCGTGATCGTCGGAGGGTGGCGCGTAGACCTCGCCGGGGGCCTCGTCGACCGGGTCGGGCTCGTAGCCGCGTCCTGATCCGCGCTCGGGCCGACGCTCCGGCTGCCAGGCGGGACCGGGCAGAAACGCCGGCGCCGCCGGGGCGGCGGCGGGGTCGGCGTCTTTGAAATCGTCCTCGGGGAAGCGGGTCATGACGGCGCCTCCATGCTCAGCGGCCGGCCGGGCGGGGCGGCGGCATCCACCCCTGCGCCTGCATCACCAGGCTCTGAATCATGTCGGCTTCGCTCATCGCCGCGGGCGTGGAGGCGGGCGTGGACGCGAGGCCGGCCTCCAGCGAGGCGAGCTGCACTTCCGGCTCCGAGGTCTGGGCGGGGATGGTGTCGGCGAGGCCGCCGCCGATGCCTTGCCCGATGTCGCCGGCGGGCCGCTCGAGCCCCGCGATCAGCGCGCCGCCGTCGGCGTCGAGCTCGGGCGCTTCGGGGGGCGCGCCGAAGGCCGGCGCGGTCGAGGGGCTGGTGGCGAGCGGATCCATCGGCCCGGCAGGCGCGAGGTCGCCGTCCTTGTCGGCGGCCAGCGCGTCGGCGTCGGGGGCCTGGGCGGGGGCGGCGGGGCCGCGCATGTCCACCGCCGTCTCCGCGTCGCGCTGCAGACCGCCGGCCTGGGCGAAGACCAGGGCGTTGGGGGCCATCGGGGCGTTCGGGACCGGGCCGGGGGCGTGCGGGGGCGGCGGCTGGAAGGCGACGGAAGTCGCCGTGCCGAAATCATCGGGGGTCATCGGGGCCAGCGCGAGCGCGTCCCCGTTCAGCGCCGCCAGTCGCTCCAGCCGCTCGGGCCGGTTCAGCCAGGCCCATTCGGCGCGCAGCACCGAGATCGATTCGCGTTCGCGCGCGATGCGGCCATGCAGACGCTCCACGTCCTCCAGCAGCATCCGCGTGTCGTTGATCACCTGATAGGCCCAGATCGCGACGAAGCAGACCAGACCCAGGGCGGCGACGTAAAGGACGGAACGCATCACGCGTCTCCTTGCGAAAGGGCTGCGGCCACGGCGAGCCCCGGCAGGCCGAGGCCCCGGGGATCGAGCGCCATGGCCGGCGCATGGGTCCGACGCCCGGCGCGCAGACGCGCGGAGCGGGCGCGGGGATTGGCGGCGAGCTCGGCCTCGCCCGCCGAGGCCGGCTTGCGCAGCACCGGCTCGAAGCGCGCGGGCTCGCCGGCCTCGACGGGCGCGTGGCGCGAACCCGCGGGGGCGCGGCCGGCGCGGGCGGCGAAATAGCGCTTCACGATCCGGTCCTCGAGCGAGTGGAACGTCACCACCGCGAGCACGCCGCCCGGCGCCAGCGCCCGTTCGGCGGCGGCGAGCGCGCGGGCCAGCTCCCCCAGCTCATCGTTCACCGCGATGCGCAGCGCCTGAAAACTGCGGGTGGCGGGATGCGGCATGCCGGGGCGGCCGCGGGGAAGGACGCTTGAGATGATCGCCGCCAGCCGCCCGGTGGTGGCGATGGGGTCCTGGGCGCGCGCCTCGACCACCGCCTGGGCGATGCGGCGGGAGGCACGCTCTTCGCCATACTGGAAGAGGATGTCGGCCAGCGCCGCTTCGGGCAGGCGGTTGACCAGATCGGCGGCGGAGGGCCCGTCCTGCTCCATCCGCATGTCGAGCGGACCGTCGCGCAGGAAGGAGAACCCCCGCTCGGCCTCGTCGAGCTGCATGGAGGAAACGCCGATATCGAGCGCCACGCCCATCAGCCCGCCGGGCACGGGACCGGCGCCGGCCTCGGCGGCGATGACGTCGAGCGCGCCGAAGCGGCCCTCGGCGAGCGTCAGCCGGTCGCCGTAGTCGCCCGCCCAGGTCGCGGCGCGCGAAAGCGCCGCCGGGTCGCGGTCCACCGCGATGACCCGGCCCGCGCCCGCGGCCAGCAGCGCGCGGGTGTAGCCGCCGTCGCCCAGCGTGCCGTCGAGGATCGCGCCGGGCCAGGGCGCGGTCGCGTCTTCGGGGGCGAGCGCGGCCAGAACCTCGGCCATCAGCACCGGGATATGGCCTTCGCCGGGAACGGAATGGGGCGCGGAATGCAGATCGGAGGCGGTCACTGCATCGCCCCCCCGCCGATCGGCCAGGGCATCGCGGCCAGCGGCGCGTCGTCGTCGTCGTCGTCGTCGTCGATCATCGGGGCGACGTGGAGGTCGTAGTCGGCGCGGCTCCACAGCTGGAAGCTGTCGCCCATGCCGACGAAAGCCGCCTCGGGCTCCAGCGCGTAAGCCGCGCGCAGTTCGGCGCCGATGACGATGCGGCCGTTGTCGTCGGCCTGAAGCAGGACGGCGCGGCTCATCAGACGGTATTCGAGCTTGCGGCGGTTGGGATCGGCGATGTGCATGGAGCGGATCGCGGCGGCCATCTCGTTGTAGGTGTCGGGGGCGTAGCCCTCGATGCAACGGCGGTCGCGGAAGCCGGGGATCAGATAGAAATGGCCGTCGGCGCCGCGCTCATCCAACGCCTTGCGCCATGGCGCAGGGAGGGAGACACGACCCTTCGCATCCACCTTGTTGAAGAAACTCGATGTGAACTGCCGCCACATCGGCCGCCAACCCCCCCTTGATTTCGACGTGCTTCAAATGCAAAAGCGGGCTGCGCGTTGCCTTGCCGCGCAGCCCGCCCTTTTGTCCCTCGGATCTTTCTCTACCGCGCCAGCGCCTTGAGGCGCTTGTTCTGCAGCAGAGCAGACTTTTTCTCCGAGTTATGGAGGGCCTGCATGAAACCTGCTCGTTTTTGCTTGGGCCATTGTCTCCGCCTGTTGGAGATTTTCTAGCATGGGAAATCGTGGCGCTCAATGGATAATTATGGTCCAGCGGCGTCCGGAGAGGGATTGGGTGAAAGAACCCCATATGTGGAGCATTCGAACCCAAAACCTACCAGATAAGGGGTTCGGCCCTTTTCCGGGTGTTGCGAGCGCGCCGCACTCCGCTCCGCCACGGGGGATTTCGAGGGCCCTGGACCCATGCGAAACCCGGTCCGACCATGCCGGCCCACGGGATTCCATGCGAATCCGGCCTGGGGCCGAAGTGGGCTCGATTCGCCCGTCCCAGCCCCGATTCGGCGCCTTGCGGGCGAATTAAGCAAGATTAATGCAGCGAACGGCCTGTAAGCCGGGTTCTGTCCGGGGCCTCGAGAGGCCCCTGGGCGACCATTCATCTGGAACCGGGGTCGCCCCCGGCTTCTCGCGATCCACCATGGCCGGCGGGGCGAAGGCGTCCCCTTGCGGCGGATCCCGAAGGACACCCGCGGCCGACCCAACTTGATCTTGCTCCCGGCGGGGCTTGCCGTGCCGCCCCCGTCGCCGGGGGCGCGGTGAGCTCTTACCTCACCGTTTCACCCTTGCCGTCCCATGCCGTCCCACGGAGGGACGGGGAGAACGGCGGTTTCATTTCTGTGGCGCTTTCCCTCGGCTCGGCGCGTGAACGCCTCGCCGGCCGGGCGTTGCCCGGCGCCGCGCCTCCGTGGAGCCCGGACTTTCCTCACCGAACCGGACCGAAGCCCGGGTCGGCGCGGTCGCCCGGCCGTCCGCTGCGCGCTGTCGATAGCCCGGCGGACTACTCGGTGTCGAGATCGAAGTCGGGGCCGAATTCCGGCGGCCCCCCGGCGTCGCCGGCGAAGTCCGGGGGGCCGGGGGTCGAGCCGCGGGGGGGGCGCGGCCCGCCCTCGGCGCGCGGCGGCTCGCGCAGGCCCGGCAGGACGGGGGAGCGTCGCTCCCCCGTCGCCACCGGATAGCGCTCCGCCAGCGCCGCGAGCCGGGCGGCGAGGCGCGGGGAGGCGGCGGCGCCGGTCTCGTCGGGGGCGAAGCGCATCTGCAGGGCGCGCAGCAGGTCGGGCCAGCCGGCGTCGCCTTCCGGCATCCGGTAGCCCAGCTTGATCGCATTGATGGCGATGGAGGCTTCGGGCGGCAGCATCGCGGTCATGCCCTCGGGCGTCTCGGCCTCCGACCAGATGGCATGCCCCTGAGCCGCAAGCCGGGCCCAGGGAAAACTCTCGCCGGGGTCGATCTTGCGTCCTACCGCGATGTCGGAATGGCCCAGCACCCGCGCCGCCGGGATCCCCCAGCGCAGGCGGATGGCGGCGAGCAGCTGTTCCAGCGCCGCGATCTGCGCTTCGGGGAAAGGCGGCGGGGCGCCGCCGTCATGGCCGGGATGGGAAAGCTCGATGCCGATGGAATGCGAGTTGATGTCGTCATGCGGCCCCCAGGCCGCCACCCCGGCATGCCAGGCCCGGCGCATCTCGGAGACGAGGCGGAACACCTGGCCGGTCTCGTCGATCAGGTAATGCGACGACACCTCCGCCTCGGCCGAGCACAGCCGCGCGATCGCCAGCGCGGCGGAGGCCATGGCGGTGTAGTGCAGCACGACGATGCTGGGCGCCTGCACGCCACGACGCGGCCCGTGATTGGGCGAGGGTATGTCGACGATGACGAGGTCGTCCCGGCGACGTCCCGGCTTGCCCCCTGCGCTGGTCGGACCCATGCTACGCCTTCCCTGCACTCGTGCCGATCACATCATTGGCGGAGGATCATGTCGAGCCCGCTGCAAAACCGGGTCACGCCGTTCGGCGAAATCGTGGCCGTCGCGGCGCGCGGAACCCTGATGGGCAATCGCGGCGGGCGGCTGCACGGGGCGGACCGCGCGCTCGGCCGGCGGCGTTGGGCGTCGAAGCAGTGGATCTGCTGCGCGCTCGCGTTTCGCGGCCGCCGGCGCATGGTGATGGGGGAAAGCTACACCGAGCTGTTCTTCCTCGACGAGGCCTGCGCGTTCGCCGCCGGGCATCGGCCGTGCTTCGAGTGCAGGCGGGCCGATGCGCTGGCCTTCGCCGCCGCCTGGGCCGCGGGGGCGGGGCTGGCCGAACCGCCTCGCGCCGGCGCCATGGACGCGCGCCTGCATGAGGAGCGTCTGGCTCCGCGACGGGCGGGGGATCCCGGCGCCCTGCCCGCGGGCGCGATGTTCGCGCGCGGCGGGGCGGCGTTCCTGCGGGTCCCCGAGGGCGCCCGCGCATGGAGCTGGTCGGGCTATGGCGCGGCGAGGCCGCTCGCCTCCGGCCGGGATGCCGACCCGGTCAAGGTCCTGACCCCGCCCGCCATCCTCGCCGTCCTGCGGTCGGGCTACGCGCCCCGCCAGCATCCGAGCGCGACCGAGGACTGACCCGCCGGCTCCTCGCCCGAGACGGAGGCGCGGAGCGACGCCGCCGCCGGCCGAGAATCGCCCGGGGTCGCCCCGATCGGCTCGCCGCCGCGCGAAAAGCCCCCGGCCGCGTCGGAATTCCCGCCGCGCCAGGTTCTCCGCCTGCGCGCGACGGGAAGGCACGGGGGCCTGCGCCCGCCTCAGCATGCCCGGACTTCAGCCCTTGCGCTTGCCGCCGGGCCCTTTCGGCCCGCCCGCGCCCGGTCCGCCCGGACGGGGGCCGCGCGCGCCGGGATCGGCGGGGCCCTGCCCGCC
>NZ_JBSRTQ010000030.1:0-34401 GCF_055129145.1 Albimonas sp.
CGTGGCCCTCGATCCCCACGGACAGGTTCTCGATCCGCAGCAGGCTCATCCGCAGTTCCTCATTGCCGGCCTTTCAGCCTGGGGTCGAGCGCGTCGCGCAGCCCGTCCCCCATCAGGTTCAGCCCCAGAACGGTCAGCGCCACGGCGAGGCCGGGGAAGATCGCGAACCAGGGCGCGATGTAGATCATGGTCTGCGCCTCGGCCAGCATCCGCCCCCAGGAGGGAGTCGGGGGCTGCGCGCCGAGGCCGACATAGCTGAGCCCCACCTCGGCGAGGATGCCGAGCGAGAACTGGATGGTCGCCTGCACGATCAGCAGGTTGGCGGTGTTGGGCAGGATGTGCTCGGCCGAGATGCGCGCCGCCCCCTTGCCCGCCGCCCGCGCCGCGAGAATGTATTCCCGCGCCCACAGCGACAGCGCCGCGCCCCGGGTCAGGCGGGCGAACACGGGCACGTTGAAGATCCCGATGGCGAGGATGGCGTTGATCGCCCCCGGCCCGAGCGACGCGGTGATCAGGATGGCGAGGATCAGCGCCGGGAAGGCGAAGACCAGGTCGTTGAGCCGCATGACCAGTTCGTCGACCCAGGACCCCCGCCGCGCCGCCGCCGCCAGCCCCAGCGGCACGCCGATCCCCGCCCCGATCCCGACCGCGACCAGCGCCACGGTGATCGAGGTCCGCGCCCCCACCATGATCATCGAAAAGATGTCCCGCCCGAAATGGTCGGTGCCGAACCAGTGCTCCGCCCCCGGGGCCTTCAGGCGGGAGACGATGGAGAGCCCCTCCGTCGACCAGGGCGTCCAGGCGTAGCTGAGCGCGGCGGCGCCCACGAACAGCACGGTCAGCGCCGCGCCCACGGCGAACCCGGCCGAGATCTTCATGCCCGCCGCTCCCGCAGGCGCGGGTCGACGATGGCGTAGGCGACGTCCACCGCCATGGTCACCACCACCACCGCGAAGACCAGGATCACCACCACCGATTTCACCACGATCAGGTCCTGCTGGATCACCCCCTGGAACACCAGCCGGCCAAGACCCGGCAGGAAGAACACGTTTTCAATGATGATCGCGCCCGCCATCAGGAACGAGAACTGCATGCCGATGATGGTCAGCACCGGGATCAAGGCGTTGCGCAGCGCGTGCCGGCGCAGCGCCTGGCCGCGGCTCAGCCCCTTGGCCCGCGCGGTGCGCATCCAGTCCTCCCCCATCGCGTCGAGCAGCGACGAGCGCATCACCCGCGCGAGGATCGAGGCCTGGGGCAGCGCCAGCGCCACCGCCGGCAGGGTCAGCGCCTTGATCCCGGGCCAGACCCCCGCCTCCCATCCCGGGAAGCCGCCGGCGGAGAACAGTTGCAGGACGGTGGAGAACAGGATCACCAGCAGCATCGCGAACCAGAAATTCGGGGTGGCGATGCCGATCTGGGTCAGCCCCATCACCGCGTAATCCCCGGCGCGGCCGCGTCGCGACGCGGCGAACACCCCGGCGGGGATGGCGATGACCGTCGACAGGGTCAGCGCGTAGAACGTCAGCGGCGCGCTCACCGCCAGCCGCTCCCACACCAGCTCGGCCACCGGGGTCTTGTAGGTGTAGGAGGTCCCGAAATCGCCGTGCAGCATCCCCCAGACCCAGGCCCCGTAGCGGGCGACCAGCGGCGCATCCAGTCCCAGCTCGCGCCGCAACGCCTCCACCGCGGAGGGGTCGGCGTTCATCCCCATCATGGTCAGCGCCGGGTCGCCGGGGGCGACCTCCAGCAGCAGGAAGATCGCCACGGTGGCGGCGATCAGGGTCAGGATCAGGGTCAGGCTGCGTCGGGCGAGAAAGGCGATCATTCCGCGAGGTCGTCGAAAGCCCGGGCGTAGGCCAGCTCACCCTTCCCGGCCAGGGCGCCCGCCGTCAATTCCAGACCCATCAGGAACGGGCCGGCATAGGCTGAGGCGTATCCGCGCGCGGTCTGGGTGTGAAAGCCGAAGCGGGCGTAATAGGGCGGGTCGCCCAGCACGAACACCGCCTTCCAGCCGGCGGCGCGGGCGCGGTCGAGCGCGTCGCGCACCAGCGCGGCCCCGACGCCCTTGCCATGCAGGTCGGGCCGGACCGAGACCGGGGCCAGGCCCAGCGCCCCCGCAGGGGACCGCATCGGCGACAGCATCGCATGACCCGCCAGCTCTCCGTCGATTTCCGCCACGACCGAAATCGCGCCCGTCGCCTCGGCCCTCAGCCGGTCCACGAGCCGCGCCTCGTCCTCGCGCCCGAAGGCGGCTTCGGTCACCCGCCGGACATGGGGAATGTCGGCCAGGGTCTCGGCGCGCAGATGCATCGGGCGTTTCCCTGTGAAGGCGACGACGGGGGGAGCCTAGCGCCCCTCCCCCCCAGCGCCAAGAGCTGGGACGGGGAAACCGCGCTGCTCGGCGCCCCCGGCGCAACCTGCGATCCGTCTCGCGCCGGCCTGCGCCGGCGGGAAGTTCAGCCGCGGGGAGCGAGCCGGGCCTTCAGCTCGCGCGCCAGCCAGAACCGGCCCTCGAGCCAGGGCGACAGCTCCAGCACCCGGCCGCCGCGGAACGCGATGCGCGCGGTGCGGTCGTCCTCCGACACGCCGGTCGCGTCCGCCAGCTTGAGCGAATAGCGCTGCCCCATCAGGTTGCGCGACACGATCCGCTCCCAGCTCACCGTCACCCTCTCCGACAGCTGCACCGCGCGCCGGCCGGCGATGCCGGCCACCGCGAGGAAGATGATCCAGTGCCAGAAGGTGTCGGCCACGCCCTCGCCCGCCGCCATCCGCTCGAACAACGCCCGCCCGATCAGGGCGGCCACCGCGGCGAGGCCGGCGAACCACCACCAGGCGGCGTTCGACGCGGTCAGCACCGTCGCCGTCCCCTCGCGCAGCGGCTCGTCCCAGGCCTGGCGCTGACGGGCGCGGAATTCCCTGCGCGAGCCGAGATTGCGCCAGATCAGAAAGGCGATGCCGATCACCATCAGGGCGAGGGCCAGGCGGATGATCATGGGCGGGTCTCCGGGGCGGGGACGGGACGGCGGGGCGGGGCGGGGCGGCAAACGCACGGGCCGGAGGTCGCCCCCCGGCCCGTTACAGATAGGCGTTTCGCGCCCGTTTCCCAATGGCGAAGCCGTGTGCCGACCTGGGTCAGTCGACCCAATGCACCGCGGTCAGGTCGATGGCCTGGGTGGGCTGGTCATGCCACATGCCCTTGAGCTTCCTGCTCCACACCCCGATCTTGCCGAGCTGGAACAGGTAGCCGTTGACCGCATCCTCGGCGATCATCGTCTCCGCGTCCTTGAGGATGGCGTTCTGCCCGTCCTCGTCGGTGGAGGCGTTGAGCTGGTCCATCAGCGCCCGGAACTCCGGCTTGTCATAGCCGAAATAATAGTCGGGCCGGGCGTAGATGTTGATGTCGCGCGGCTCGGTATGGCTGACGATGGTCAGGTCGAAATCGTGGCCCTTGAACACCTGCTCCAGCCACTGCGCCCATTCGACCGGGATGATCTCCAGCCGGATCCCGACTTCGCGCAGCTGGGCCGCCACCACTTCGCCGCCGCGGCGCGCATAGGCGGGCGGCGGCAGCTTGATCGTGGCGTCGAAACCGTCGGGAAAGCCCGCCTCCTCCAGCAGCGCCTTGGCCTTGGAAACGTCATGGGGGTAGAGGCCCGAAAGATCGACGAAGGCCGGCCCGTGCGGCGGGTAATGGGTGAAGATCGGCGTGCCCACCCCGAACATCGCCCCGTCCACGATCGCCTGTCGGTCGAGCGCGTAGGCCATCGCCTGCCGGACCTTCAGCTGGTCGAAGGGCGGCTTGCGGTTGTTGGTCCCCAGAATGGTCTCGCCCTCGGACGAGCCCATCACCACCTCGAAGCGCGGATCGGCCTCGAGCTGGGGCACGGTCTCGGGCGACGGCCAGCCGGGGAACCCGTCCACATCGCCCGCCATCAGCGCCGCCAGCGCCGCGGTGGGATCGGAGATGAACTTGAACGTCGCCCGGTCGAGCTGCGCCGGCTCCCCCCAATAGTCCGGGTTCTTCGCCAGCGTGATCGAAGCGCCCTTGGCCCAGTCCTGGAAGACGAACGGCCCGGTGCCGACCGGCCTGGTGGCGTTGCCCGCGGCGGTTTCGGGCGCCACGATCACCGCATCCCCCCACCCCATGTTGAACAGGAAGGCGGCGGTGGGGCGCTTGAGGGTGATCTTCACCGTGGCCGGGTCGACGACCTCGAGCGTCTCGATGGGCTCGAACAACGCCTTCTGGGCGTTCTGGCTGTCCGCGGCCATGGCGCGCTCGAAGGAGAACCGCACATCCTCGGCATCGAAGGCGGTGCCGTCGTGGAATTTCGCGCCCTCGACGAGGTGGAAGGTATAGACGCGCCCGTCCTCCGAGATCTCCCAGCTGCGCGCCAGCGCCGGCTGCGGGGCGCCGGTCCGGTCGATGCGGGTCAGCCCCTCGAACACGTTGGCGTAGACCACTTCGTCGATGGCCGCGGCGGCGCCGGCGGTGGGGTCGAGATTGGGCGGCTCCAGCGCCACGCCGAGGGTCAGGTCGGTTTTCGCGGCCTGGGCCGCGCCGGCGAGCAGGGCGGCGGCGACGACGCCGAGTAGCAGGCGTTTCATGGATGTCTCCCGGTCGGGGGACGCGGTTGGCCCGCGCCCGTCATTCGATGCGCCGCAGGGCGGCGTCCGGTCATCATCCGCGGGATGGGGACCGAGGTCCAGTTACCCTTGAGTCAAAGAACGGGTCCGGCCGCGCCCGCCGGCCCCGCCGTTGCCGCGGGGGCGGGGCGGGTGCTAGGGCTTGCCCGACAAATCCCCCGTGCAGGAGCCGCCGCCATGTCCATTCCCGTCACCGTCACCGGCGTTTCCGGCCGCATGGGGCGGATGCTGGTCAAAGCCGTGCAGGAGAACCCGGAGACCGAGCTGGTCGGCGCCACCGAGCGTCCGGGCTCGGACTGGGTCGGCCGCGACCTCGGCGAGGCGATGGGCGGGCAGGCGACGGGCGTGATCGTCGAGGACGAGCCGCTGGAGGCCTTCGCCCGGTCCCGCGCCGTGCTGGATTTCACCTCGCCGGCCGCCTCCGTGACCCATGCCGGGCTCGCCGCCCAGGCGCGCTGCGTGCACGTGATCGGGACCACGGGGTTCGACGCCGAACACCTCGCCGCCTTCAAGGCGGCGGCGCGTCACGCGACCCTGGTGCGGGCCGGGAACATGAGCCTCGGGGTCAACCTGCTCGCCGCGCTGACCGAGCGGGTGGCCCGCGCGCTGGGCGAGGACTTCGACATCGAGGTGGTAGAGATGCACCATCGCCACAAGGTCGACGCGCCGTCGGGCACCGCGCTGATGCTGGGCGAGGCCGCGGCGGCGGGGCGCGCGGTGGATCTGGAAACCGCCAGGGTCTCGGGCCGCGACGGCATCACCGGAGCGCGGGAGGCGGGGACCATCGGGTTTTCCGCGATCCGCGGCGGCGACGTGGTGGGCGAGCATGACGTGATCTTCGCCGGCGCGGGCGAGCGCCTGATCCTGCGCCATGTCGCCTCCGACCGGATGCTCTTCGCCCGCGGCGCGCTGCGCGCGGCGATCTGGGGGCAGGACAAGGAGCCGGGCGAATATTCGATGGCGGACGTGCTCGGGCTCTGAGCGCGGCGCGATCTTGAAGGAGAGCCGCGCGTCCCCCCTTGCGCCGGCGGCGCGGTCACGCCCGCGCGGCGGTCCGGCGGCGCGCGGGCCCGCGCCGTTCCGGGCGGGACCGTTTGCGCGGAGACCCGCCTGGGCGGCGATCAGCCGGGTTTCTTGAGGTAGACGTAGAGCGCGCCGTCGCCGCCATGGCTCTGATGCGCAGGGTAGACGCCGACCACGGTCCCCTCCAGCGGATGCGTCGCCAGCCAGTGCGGCACCGCGTGTTTCAACACGCCGACCCGGTCCGGCATGAAGGGCGCATCCTCCACCGGACGCCGCCCGCCCTTGCCGGTGATGATCAGCACCACGCGGGCGCCGGACCGACGCTCGGCCAGGATGAAGCGGATCAGGGAGCGGTGCGCCCGGTCCGCGGTCATCCCGTGCAGGTCGAGCCGCGCGTCCGGGCGGCGCAGCCCGCGGCGCAGGCGTTGGGCGGTGTTGCGGTCGAGGCCGGCGGCCGGGTCGAAGCCATCCACCAGCGGTCGCAGCGGCGCGGGCGAAGCCGCGGGCCGGCTCGGCCCGGTCGGGCGCAGGACGCGCGGCGGGATCGGAAGGGGACGCGGCGCGGGGGCTTCGGGGGCGGCGCGGGAAGGCGATTCGGCCGGGACCGCATAGCCCGCCCCCATGTCCGGCTCCGGCGTGATCGCCACGCCGGACCGCAGGCCGCCACGCGCCAGAGGCGACGCGTCGGCGACCACGCGGTTCCACAGCGCGCGGTCCTCTTCGCTCAGGCCGCTGCGCCGGCGTCTTCCGGCCACGCGGCCTCCTCCCCGAGGTTGGGATCAGCCGCCGGTCGCGGTCAGGACCCAGTTGGGGTCGTTCGCGCCCATCCGGCGGGTGAAGGTCCACAGGTCGGTCTGGCGGCGGATCTCGGTCGGGTCGCCCTCGACCACCTCATGCTCGGCGTTGCGCACCACCGAGACGAGCTCGCCCACGAAGCGGACCTCGATATCGGCCTCCCGGCTGCCGTCGGTGAAGATCGCCGAGAAGATCCGCGCCTCCTTCACCCCGATGAAACGCGCCTCGACCGTCAGGCCTTCGGATTCGCGGGTGCGGATCGCGGCGGCGAAGCTTTCGAACACCTCGTCGGACAGAAGCGGCCGCAGGGTCGGGATGTCGCCGGTCTCGAAGGCCATGAGGATGATCTCGTAGGCCTGACGGGCGCCGACGACGAATTCGGACGGGCGGAACCCCGGCTCGGCGGCGGCCATGCGGCGCAGGGCGACGGCGGATTCGCCGTCGGCGTCGGCCACGCGGGCGATGTCGGCGTCGAGATCGGCGCCGCCGTCGATCACTTCGAAGTCGGGGCCGCGGCGGCGGGGCGTCGGCGCAGGGACCGAGGTGGTGCCCGTCGGCCGTTCGAACCCGGTACGGGTTCCCAGGACGCCGCGAAGGCGCCAGAGCACGAAGACCGCGATGGCGGCGAGGATGATCAGTTGCGTCATGTCGTCCATATCGCTCGGCGTCGTCCCGGTGGGCCGGATGCACCGCCCGGACGGCGCAACCGCATTTTCCGCCGCGCCGGCATGCGTGGCGGATCACTGGTGTATGTAGGCGCCCGGGCGCTCGGAGTCCAACGGACATGCGGCGATGAGGGCGCTTCGCGCGAGGTTCGGGCGGGCGGCGCGTGAATCGCGCGCCCGCGGGCTCCTCCGGGGGTGGGACTTGACGCCTCGGGCGCCTATATCCGGAGGGACCTGACGGCGTCCGCTGCCGTCGGGGGGGCCGAAATGCGCCCCGAAACCCCGAAACCGGCGCGATCGCCTCAAGCCGGTCGGATCGCCCATTCCGAAGGAGACGCGCCCGCATGTGGCTTTTCGCCCTCTTCGTCGCCGTGCCGATCATCGAGATCGCCCTGTTCATCCAGGTCGGAGGGGCCATCGGCCTGTGGCCGACTCTCGCCATCGTGATCCTGACGGCGCTGGCCGGCACCGCCCTGATGCGGGCCGAGGGGCGGGGCGCGATGGCGGCCTTGCAGCGATCCGTGGCCGAGGGCGGGGATCCGTCAGGGCCGATCGCCCATGGCGCGATGATTCTGGTGGCGGGGGTGATGCTGCTGACGCCGGGCTTCTTCACCGACGCGATGGGCCTCGCGCTGCTGCTGCCGCCGGTGCGGGCCGCGCTGATCAAGTGGGGCGCCGCCCGGATGGCGGCGGGACTGCGGTCCGGCCGGGTGGTGGTCGCCACCTCCGGCGGCGGCTTCGGGGGCGGAGGATTCGGGGGGAGTGGCTTCGAACCCGGTCCGCGTCCCGGGGCGCCGGGCGCGACGCGGGGCGATGTGATCGATGGCGACTACGTGCCGGTCGACCCGGAGCCCGCGGCGGATCGGCCCGACGCCTCCGACGACGCCGACGCCCCGGTGCACGACGGCGACCCGAATTCCCCCTGGCGGCCCGGCAGGTCCTGAATCCGGCGCCCACACCGCTTTCCGGGCCGTTCCAAGGGCCCCGCGATTGCGGGCCGCCCGCCGAGACGCTAGGACTCCGCCCGACCACAGCCCGACTTCAGCCCTAACCGGGCGCCCGTATCGCGAGGCCGTTCACATGTCCGATTCCGCCCAGGCGCAGCCGCAGCCGCAGATTTCCATCCTGTCCCAGTATGTCCGCGACCTCTCGTTCGAGAACGTCGCCGCGCAGTCCCAGCTCTCCAGCCAGGAGAAGCCGGACATCAAGGTGTCGGTGAACCTCGACGCCCAGCCGCGGGGCGAGGATCGTTACGAAGTGCGCCTGAAGCTGTCGGCCACCTCCACCGCCGGCGGCTCGACGATGTTCGTGGCCGAGCTCGACTACGCCGGCGTCTTCGGCATCAAGAACGTGCCGCAGGAACATCTGCACCCGCTGCTGCTGATCGAATGCCCGCGCCAGCTGTTCCCCTTCGCGCGCCGGATCATCGCCGACGTGACCCGCGACGGCGGCTACCCGCCGCTGATGCTCGACATGGTGGATTTCGTGGCGATCTACCGCCAGGAGCTGGCCCGCCGCCAGGCCGAGCAGCCGGTCGGAACCGCCTGATCCGCGCCTGATTCTGGACCGCCCGGCGCTTCGGCTCCTCGCCGGCCTCCACGGCCCGTGCTCCCCGTCGCAGGGGAGCGCGGGCCGTTCGCATGTCGGGCGATGTCTCACACCCGGGTTGCGCGCGACACGGTTCGGAAACCGAATCATGCGATGGCTGAATTCGGGTACGAGTCCGCTTGATCGGGGTACGCAGTGATTGAGGTTCTGACATGCCTGCGTGATGGGCATGACGCGACTCTGGTGGCGGCCGCCACGTTGATCTGCGTGCTGGGCGCGATCATCTCGGCGCGCATGTTCCGCAAGGTCTCCAAAGACTTCGCCGACGATCGCGACGCCTGGCATGTGCTTCAGGCCGGGCTGATAGGCGGCGTCACCATCTGGACCACGCATTTCGTCGCGATGATCGGCTTCGATCCCGGCGTGCCGGTCGCCTATCGCCCCATGCTCACCCTGCTGTCGCTGACCGTCGCCATCGCCGGCGTCTGCGCCGGGCTATGGCTGGTGGCGCGGGCCCGCGGCTCCTGGCTCGCCGAATGCGGGGGCGCGGTGATCGGGCTCTCGGTGCTGGGCGCGCATTACCTCGGCATGACGGCGCTGGAGATGTCGGGCCTCCTGATCTGGAACCCGGGGCTGGTGGCGGCCTCGGTGATCGTGGCGCTCGGCTTCGGGGCGCTGACCGCCAACCGCCTGGCCCGGCCGCTGAGCCGCCTGTCCTGGTGGGGCGGCGCCGCCGCCTTCGTGCTGGCCATCACCGGCGGCCATTTCACCGCGATGAGCGCGCTGTCGGTGCTGCCTCAACCCGACGACCTGGAGCTGACCGGGCTGATCCCGGACCGGACGCTCGCCATGCTTGTGCTGATGGTGATGGGCCTGTTCCTGCTGACCGGCTTCACCAGCTTCCTGATCGACGAGTCCGCGCGCCGCGAATCCGGGCGTCGTCTGAACCACCAGATGCTGCACGATCCGCTGACCGGCCTGCCCAACCGCGCCATGCTGCGCAACCGGCTGGCGGAGGCGCTGAGCGTCGCCCGGCGCGGCGAGACCATCGCCGCGGTCGGCATCGACCTCGACCGTTTCAAGTCGGTCAACGACGTGCACGGCCATGCCGGCGGGGACGCGCTGCTGATGGCGCTCGCCGACCGGATGACCGCGCTGCTCGGCCCGGGCGAGATGGTGTCGCGCACCGGCGGCGACGAGTTCATCGCGCTGAAGGTCGGGGCGGCCGGACTGAACGACGCGGTGGCCTTCGCGCGACGCCTGCATGCGGTGCTGACGCCGCCGGTGGACTGGCAGGGTTTCCGGTTGAACGTGGGCGCGAGCCTCGGCGTCGCCATTGCGCCCGATCATGGGCGGGACATGGAGACGCTGCTGAGCCGCGTCGACCTCGCCATGTACCGCGCCAAGGCGGCGGCGGAGGGCGTGGTGGTCTACGATGCGGCGATGGACGAGGCGAGCCGCGCGCGCAGCCTGATGTCGATCGATCTTCGCGCCGCGCTCGATCGGGGCGAGCTGGAAGTGCATTTCCAGGCGCAGAACGACATCGCCTCCCGCGATCTGGTGGGGTTCGAGGCGCTGGCCCGCTGGCGTCACCCGGAGCATGGGCTGATCCCGCCCTCCACCTTCATCCCGGTGGCCGAAGCGACCGGCATGATCTGCGACATCGGCGTCTGGGTGCTGAACGCCGCCTGCCGCGAGGCTGCCGGCTGGGCCGAGCCGCTGCGCGTCGCGGTCAACGTCGCTCCCCGGCAGCTGGCCCAGCACGACTTCGCCGAAATCGTGCTCGACGCGCTGATGACCAGCGGGCTGGAACCGTCGCGGCTGGAGCTGGAGGTGACCGAGGCCAGCGTGATCTCCGACAAGCGGCGGGCGGAACAGGTGATGACCGCGCTGAAGGCAAGGGGCGTCCGCTTCGCGATGGACGATTACGGGACCGGCTATGCCTCGCTGTCGACCCTGCAGACCTTTCCCTTCGACAAGATCAAGATCGACCAGAGCTTCATCGAGCCGCTGGGCCATGACCGGCAGGCGGCGGCCATCGTGCGCTCCACGCTGATCCTGGGCGAGGCGCTGGGGATCCCGGTGCTGGCCGAAGGCGTGGAGACGGAAGCTCAGCTCGCCTTTCTCAGCCATGCCCGCTGCCGGGAGGCGCAGGGCTTCCTGTTCGGCCGCCCCGGCTGCGCGGCCGAAACCGCCGAGCGGATCGGCGCGCAATGGGCCCGCAAGCGCGCCGCCTTCGCCAAGGGCATGGCGATGGCGCAATCGGTCGGCTAGGTCGCCGGGTCGATCAGTCGGCGCCGCCGAACTTCGCCCAGATCGCCGCTTCGCCCAGTTCGGCGACGAAAGCGGCATGGGCGTCGGCCTCTTGCCCCGTCAGCCGCGCCGGCAACGGCCGGGGACGCGCAGGCGGCGTCCAGGACATGGCCCCGGTGCGGGCCCGCCCGGTGTCTTCGGGGGTCGCGGCGCCCAGGCCGAAATCCGGCTGACGTCCGCCGATCAGCTCCAGATAGACCTCGGCCAGCAGCTCGGAATCGAGCAGCGCGCCGTGCTTCTCCCGCCCCGAATTGTCCACGCCGAAGCGCCGGCAGAGCGCGTCGAGCGTGTTGGGCGATCCCGGATAGCGCTTGCGCGCGAGGGCAAGCGTGTCGAGCGCCGTGTCGGCAGGCAGGCGCGGCCGCCCGCACCATTCCAGCTCGGCATTGATGAACTTCATGTCGAATTCGGCGTTGTGGATCACCAGCTTGGCGCCGTCGATGAAGGTCACGAAGTCCTGCACGATGGCCGCGAACACCGGCTTGTCGCGCAGGAAGTCGTTGCCCAGCCCATGCACCCGGAACGCGTCCTCGGGCATCGAGCGCTCTGGATTGATGTACTGGTGATAGATCCGCCCGGTGGCGACGTGGTTGACCAGCTCGATGGCGCCGATTTCGACGATCCGGTCGCCCTCGCGCGGCTCGAAGCCGGTGGTTTCGGTGTCGAGCACGATCTCACGCATCAGGCTTTCCCCCGCAGGTCGGCGATGATCGCCAACACCTGTGCGCGCGCGGCGTCGATCCCGCGGGAGGTGTCGACGATATGGTCGGCGCGGGCGCGTTTTTCAGCGTCCGGGGTCTGCTTGGCGAGGATCGTCGCGAAGGTCGCCTCGGTCATCCCCGGCCGCGCCAATACCCGCGCCCGCTGCACGTCGGCGGGGGCGGAGACGACGACGATGGCGTCGTAACGCGCCTCGCCCCCGGTCTCATAGAGCAGCGGCACGTCGCAGACGGCGAGGTCATGGCCCGCCGCCACCGCCCCGGCGATGAACGCCTCGCGGTCCTCGCCGACCAGGGGATGGGCGATTTTCTCGAGCGCGCGGATCAGCGACGGGTCGGCGGTGACCGCGGCGCGCAGGGCGGCGCGGTCGACGGCGCGGGCCTCGCCCTCTCCGGTCACGCAATCGGGCAGCAACGCCGCGATCGCCTCCACCGCCGCCCCGCCGGGCCCGTAAAGCCGGGCGACGGCGGCGTCGGCGTCCCAGACCGGCACGCCCGCCTCGACGAACATCGACGAGGTGGTGCTCTTGCCCATGCCGATGGAGCCGGTGAGGCCGATCAGGATCATCGCCAGAGCCTCAATCCGCCAGCACGGCGGCGCGCAGATCGTCGTCGACCTCCGGCGCCACGCCGAACCAGGCCTCGAACCCGGGCCGGCCTTGGTGCAGCAGCATGCCCAACCCGTCGACCCAGCGCATCCGGCGCGACTGCGCCTCTTCCAGCAGCGGGGTGATCAGGGGCGCGTAGATGATGTCGTTGACCAGCGCGGTGCGCGGCGCGCGTTTCAGCGAGAACGGCAGCGCCTGCTGGCCGGTCATCCCAAGCGCGGTGGTGTTGACGATGGTGGCGACGCCTTCCATCGCGTCCTCGGTATGCAGCCAGTCGACCACGCGGACCTTGGCCCCGAACTGGTCGGCCAGGAACTCGGCGCGCGACCGGGTGCGGTTGGCCAGCCGGATCTCCGGCGCCCCGTCCGACAGCAGCGCCGAGATGATCGCCCGCGCCGCCCCGCCCGCGCCGATCACCAGCGCCGGCCCGTCCGAGGATTTCCACCCCGGCGCCCCGGCGCGCAGGTTCTCCAGGAACCCGTAGCCGTCGGTGTTGTCGGCGTAGATCGACCCGTCCTCACGGAAGGTGATGGTGTTGGCCGCCCCGATCAGCGCCGCGCGGTCCGAGACCTTGGTGGCGTGGCGCAGCACCGATTCCTTGTGCGGGATGGTCACGTTCACGCCCCGGAACCCGAGCAGGGGCAGCGAGGGGAACGCCGCCTCGAAATCCCGCGGCTCGATGCCGATGGAAATGTAGTCGCCCTCGATCCCATGTCGCGCCAGCCAGTGCCGGTGCAGCCGGGGCGAGCGCGAATGCGCGATGGGCCAGCCCAGCACGCCGGCGAGCGGCAGACGGTTGCGGCTCGTCATTCTTCCAATCGTCCTCTTGCGCGCAGAAAGCCGAGAAGCTCCAGCAGGGGCAGTCCCAGTACGGTGAAGTGGTCGCCGTCGACGCGGGAGAAGAGCTGCGCGCCAAGCCCTTCGAGATGATAGCCCCCGACGGTTCCGGTCACGGTATCGCCCAGCCGGGCAAGATAGTCATCCAGAAAACGTTCGGAGAGGGGGCGCATGGTCAAGCGCGCCGTCCCCACATGGCGCCAGATCGGGCGGGCGTCGAGCGAGATGACCGCCGCCGACAGCAATTGGTGCGACTTTCCCGACAGCGCGCGCAGGTGCTCGCGCGCCTCCGCGGTGTCTCGCGGTTTGTCGAACACCCGCCCCTCGCAGGTCAGCACCTGGTCGCAGCCGAGCACCAGCTTGCGCGGCAGGCGGGCGGAGACGCGGTTGGCCTTCAGCTCGGCCAGCGCGTCGGCGATGTCGCGGGCCGGGGCGGATTCGGCGCGCATCGCGTCCTTCACCGCCTCCTCGTCTACCCGCGCGGGCAGGATCTCGATCTCCACCCCCGCCGCGCGCAGCAACGCGGCCCGGGCGGGGGAGGCGGAGGCGAGCACCAGCGGCTCGCCGTCGTCGGGCGCGGGCGCGTTCGTGGGGTCCAAAGCCGTATCGCTCATGTCTCGGCTTCCTCCCCTTCCTTCTCGCGCAACAGCGCCATGATGGCGGCGGCGGTTTCCTCGATGGACCGGCGGGTGACGTCGATCACCGGCAGGCCGAGCCGGTCGAAGGTCAGCCGCGCCTGGGCGACCTCCTCGCGCACCCGCTCCGGATCGGCGTAATCGGCCCCGCGCATATGGGGCGACGCGCCGATGACCTCCAGCCGTTGCCCGCGGATCTGCACCAGACGGGCGGGCGAGGCGATGAGGCCGACCGCCGGAATCCCCGCGGCGATCGCTTCTTCCAGCGCGGGCGGCATCGGACGGCCGGGGACCAGCGGCACATTCGCCGCCATGTAGCCGCGCACAGCAAGATAAAGACAGGTCGGCGTTTTAGAGGTCCGCGACACGCCCACCAGAATCACATCGGCGCGTCGCAGACGTTCGGGCGTGGCCCCGTCGTCATGGGCCATGGCGTAGTCGATGGCCGCGACCCGGTCGAAATACCCCCCGCTCACGTCATGCTGCTTGCCGGGCTTGCGCCGGCCCCGGCGGGCGCCGAACTGCTCGGACATCGCCTCGAAGAACGGTTGCAGGAGCGGCACCATCGGCACGCCGATCTGCTCGCACCCGTCCCGCAGACGCGCGGCGAGACTTTCGTCGAGCAGGGTGTAGACGACGAGCCCCGGTTCGTCGGCGATTTTCTGCAGGGCCGCGTCCACGTCGCGTCGCGTGCGGGTGAACACGTGCACCCGGCGCGTGAGCTCCAGCCCTTCGAACTGGCTGATCACGGCGCCGGCTGCGGCCGATACGGTCTCTCCCGTCGAATCCGAGAGAAGATGCAGGACATGTCGTTCCGACCGACCGGTCACGGCGGACGGCGCCTCCCTCGTTCGAGTTTCTCGTTTGGCTTGGTCTCAATCTGTCAAAGCCGGGCGTCGGGGATAAGTGCCAATAGCGGGGATAACCCGGTCGGATTCACGGTTGTGGCCGGGGCGCCGCACGAGGCCTGTGGATAGACGTGTTTTTCATCAACCTGTGAGCGGAATCCACAGCGGCGCCGTCCTAGCCTGTGGATAACTTTCGGCCTCTGTGGAAAATGATTGGGGATAGCGGGGAAAGCGAAACCGGCGCGCGAAGACCGATTTGCAACACACTGATTTTGCTTATGAAAATTGCGGCGATTTTTCCACAATCTGTCCCCAGCCGGGATAACTGGTCGAATGAGCCTGTTGACAGCGGTGGATGAAGTTGTGGATTTCTCTGCGCAGAACGGTGATCCCCACTAATCACCGACCTACCTACCACTACCACTTATCCAAAAAAAAACCCCAGCCGAAGGACGACCATGACCCTGAACGCGAAACCGCTGCTCCGGGCCCTGGCGGGCGAGGCGCTGCCGACCCCTCCGGTCTGGCTCATGCGCCAGGCCGGCCGCTACCTGCCCGAGTACAAAGCCACGCGGGAGAAAGCGGGGTCGTTCCTGGACCTCTGCTACAATCCTGACCTCGCGACCGAGGTCACGATGCAGCCGATCCGGCGCTTCGGCTTCGATGGGGCGATCCTGTTCGCGGACATCCTGCTGGTCCCCCAGGCGCTCGGCGCGAACCTGACCTTCGTGCAGGGAGAGGGGCCGCGGCTCTCGACCATCACCGGTCCGGAGGATCTCGCGCGCCTCGGCCCTGTCGATGCGATCCATGAGACGCTGTCGCCGGTCTATGAGACCGTCCGTCGGCTTTCGAGCGCCCTCCCCCCCGAGGTGACGCTGATCGGCTTCGCCGGCGCGCCCTGGACGGTGGCGACCTACATGATCGCCGGGCGCGGCACGCCCGATCAGGCGCCGGCGCGCCGGCTGCTGATGCAGCAGCCCGAGGTGTTCTTCGCCCTGCTCGACAAGATCACCGAGGCGACCATCGAATATCTCGCCCGGCAGGTTGAGGCCGGGGCCGAGGTGGTGAAGCTTTTCGACAGCTGGGCGGGTTCGCTGAGCGCCCCGGATTTCGGCCCGGTCTGTCTGGAACCCAACCGCAAGATCATCGCGGAGTTGAAGCGCCGCTTTCCCGGTCTTCCGGTGATTGCATTTCCGCGCGGCGCCGGCGGCTCCTATGAGCGGTTCGTGGCCGAGAGCGGAGCGGATTGCGTGGCGCTCGACCAGTTCGTGCCGGCGGAATGGGCGCGCGACCGGCTGCAGCCGCATGTCTGCGTTCAGGGCAATCTCGACCCGATGCTGATGGTCGAGGGCGGCGAAAAACTCGACCGCGCTGCGCGCGGATTGTGCGAAACGCTCGGCCAAGGGTCTTATGTGTTCAATCTCGGCCACGGCATCACTCCCGACGCCGATCCCGCCAATGTCGAGCGCCTGCTGCGCGCCGTGCGCGGCTGAGCCGGTCGATGGATTTTCTCGCCGGACTCTATCCCTGGTTCAAAGCCATCCACGTGATGTCGGTCATCGCGTGGATGGCGGCGCTGCTCTACCTGCCACGGCTCTTCGTCTACCATGCCGAGACGGGAAAACCGGGCTCCGAGCTCTCCGAAACCTTCAAGGTGATGGAGCGCAAGTTGTTGCGCGGCATCATGAATCCGGCAATGATCTCATCCTGGATCTTCGGGTTGCTGACCATCGTCTCGCTCGGGCCCGGTTTCCTCGCGCAATCGCCCTGGCTGCATGCGAAACTTGCGCTGGTGGTGGTGCTGACCGGCTACCATATGGTCTGCGCCCGCTTCCGACGCGATTTCGCCGAAGATGCCAATGTCCGCAGCGGTCGTTTTTATCGGATGATCAACGAAGTGCCGGCGCTGCTGATGGTCGGCATCGTCATCCTGGTGATCGTGAAGCCGTTCTGAACCGCCTTCGGGCGGCGTTTCACCCGGATATTCGGCTCGAATCGACGGATCGGGTCGAGTCTTGTTTGACTCTGGCCCAAATCTGGGCATAAGACCCGGTGACAGCGCGCGCCCTTCGTCTCTCTGCGTGCGGCTCCCCCCCTATTCCCGCGACGCAGCGCAAACCTTTCCTCGCGCGGGCTCACACAGGCGCCAGATGGATATTCAGGAACTCAAGCTCTCCGAGCTGAAGGCGAAGTCGCCCACCGCATTGCTGACCTTCGCGGAAGATCTGGAGGTCGAGGGCGCCTCGGCCTTGCGCCGACAGGACATGATGTTCGCCATCCTCAAGGAACTGGCGGACCGCGACGTGGAGATTTCCGGCGGCGGGGTGCTCGAGGTTCTCCAGGACGGCTTCGGCTTCCTGCGCTCGCCCGAGGCCAATTATCTGCCCGGCCCCGACGACATCTACGTCGCCCCCCAGCAGATCCGCCGTTTTTCGCTGCGCACCGGCGACACGGTGGAGGGGCTGATCCGGGCTCCAAAGGAAGGCGAGCGCTACTTCGCGCTGGTGAAGCTCAACCTCCTGAACTTCGACGACCCCGACAACGCGCGCCACAAGGTCCATTTCGACAACCTGACGCCGCTTTACCCCGATGAGCGGCTGCGGCTGGAGATCGAGGATCCCACAATCAAGGACAAGACGGCGCGGGTCATCGACCTGGTGTCGCCGATCGGCAAGGGCCAGCGCTGCCTGGTGGTGGCGCCGCCGCGCACCGGCAAGACCATGATCTTGCAGAACATTGCGAATTCCATCGAGAAGAACCACCCCGAGGTCTACCTGATCGTGCTGCTCATCGACGAGCGGCCGGAGGAGGTCACGGACATGCAGCGCTCGGTGAAGGGGGAGGTCGTGGCCTCGACCTTCGACGAACCGGCGACGCGCCATGTCGCGGTCTCCGAAATGGTCATCGAAAAGGCCAAGCGGCTGACCGAACATGGCCGCGACGTGGTCATTCTGCTCGATTCGATCACCCGCCTCGGCCGCGCCTACAACACCGTCGTCCCCTCCTCGGGCAAGGTGCTGACCGGCGGCGTCGACGCCAATGCCCTGCAACGACCGAAGCGCTTTTTCGGCGCGGCGCGGAATATCGAGGAAGGCGGGTCGCTGACCATCATCGCGACCGCACTGATCGACACCGGCTCGCGGATGGACGAAGTGATCTTCGAAGAGTTCAAGGGCACCGGCAACTCCGAGATCATTCTCGACCGCAAGGTCTCCGACAAGCGCGTGTATCCGGCGATCGACATCCTCAAATCGGGCACCCGCAAGGAAGAACTTCTGGTCGACAAGTCCGAACTGGCCAAGATCTTCGTGCTGCGCCGGATTCTCAACCCGATGGGCCCGTCGGACGCGATCGACTTCCTGCTGGGCAAGCTCAAGCAGACCAAGACCAACGGCGAATTCTTCGACTCCATGAACACCTGACGACGAACGATGGAGCGCGTCGACACCATCTTCGCGCCGGCGACGGCGCGGGGCCGGGCGGCGATCTCCGTTGTGCGGGTCTCCGGCCCCGCCGCCGATGTCGTGCTCGAACGGCTATGCGGTGCGCCGCCTTCGGTGCGTCAGGCCACGCTGCGGACGGTTCGGCGGGCTGACGGGGAAGTCATAGACCGGGCTCTGGTGCTCCGTTTTGCGGCGGGCGCCAGTTTTACGGGCGAAGATTCCTTTGAAATCCAATGCCATGGCGGGCGCGCGGTCTTGGGCGCGGTCTTGGAGGCATTGGGCGCTCAACCTGGACTGCGAATGGCGGAGCCCGGGGAATTCACCCGTCGCGCGCTGGAAAACGGGAAGCTTGACCTGCTGGAAGCCGAGGGGCTCGCGGACCTGGTCAGCGCCGAGACCGAAGGTCAGCGCCGGCAGGCGCTGCGCGCGATGCGGGGGGCGCTCGGCGATCAGGCCTCGGAATGGCGGCGCGCCTTGATCCGGGCGCGGGCGTTGGTCGAAGCCGTGATGGATTTCGTCGACGAGGACGTCCCCGAAGACGTCGGTCCGGAGGCGATGACCCTGATCGATCAGGTCGTCGCGGGGATCGAAGTCGCGCTGGCCGGCGCCGCGGTCGCGGAAAGGATCCGCGATGGGTTCGAAGTCGCATTGGTCGGCGCGCCGAATGCCGGAAAATCCACGCTCTTGAACGCTTTGGCACGACGAGACGCGGCGATCACCTCGGCCATCGCCGGCACCACCCGGGATGTGATCGAAGTTCAATTGGACCTGCGCGGGCTGCCGGTGACGTTGCTGGATACCGCAGGCTTGCGTGAGACGCAGGACGAGGTCGAAGCGCTCGGCGTCGCCCGTGCCCGTGACCGCGCCGAGGCTGCGGACCTGAGGATCTGGCTGCAGGCGCCGGGTGGCGAGGTCCCGCCGAAGGGATGGCTCCGCGACGGTGATTTGTGGGTCGCCAGCATGGCGGATCTGGGCGCCGAGGGCGCTGCCGAAATGTGCGTATCCGCCGAAACTGGCCTGGGGGTCGATTCGCTGATCGACCGCATCACGGCCGAGCTGGAAAGAAGGGCCGCCGGCGCTTCCGTCGTGGTCCGCGCGCGGCATCGGCAAGCGCTTGACATAGGGCGCGTTCATCTTGGGGAAGCCCGCATGCGGCTTGCAAGCGGCGACACCTCGCTGGATCTTGCCGCCGAGGAGCTTCGACTCGCGACCCGAGCTCTGGAGATGCTGCTTGGGCGGGTTGATGCGGAGCGGGTTCTGGACGATATCTTTTCGGAGTTCTGCCTGGGGAAATGACTCCTCTGGCGGCGCGCTCTAGCTGGGTCGGGGACCCTTGTTTCACGTGAAACATGACTTCGATGTCATCGTGATCGGCGGCGGACATGCGGGAACCGAAGCGGCCGACGCCGCGGCGCGCATGGGCGCGCATACGGCATTGGTTACTCACGATCTGGCCCGGCTTGGGGAAATGTCCTGCAACCCCGCCATCGGGGGCCTCGGCAAGGGTCACCTTGTCCGCGAAATCGATGCGCTCGATGGCGTCATGGGTCGGGCAGCCGACGCCGCGGGCATTCAGTTTCGGCTTCTGAATCGTCGCAAGGGCCCTGCTGTGCAAGGCCCTCGTGCCCAATGCGACCGGGCTCTTTACCGTCAGGCGGTCCGCAACGCATTGGAATCGCGTAAAGGCTTGACGCTGTTGGCCGGCGAGGCGGTGGATCTTCTGATGACCGGAGATCGCGTCTCGGGCATCGCTTTGGCCGACGGCACGTCGCTCACCGCTCGTGCGGTCGTCCTGACCACCGGCACCTTTCTGCGCGGCGTGATCCATATCGGCGATCGCCGCATCGAAGCCGGGCGGATGGGCGACCAGGCTTCCGTCCGACTCGCTCAGCGAATCGACGACTTCGCCTTGCCCCTCGGCCGCTTGAAAACCGGCACGCCGCCGCGTCTCGATGGCCGAACCATCGACTGGGCCCAGCTTGAGCCGCAGCCCGGTGATGCGCAGCCCGAGCGGTTCTCCTTCCTGCCGGGGGTTCCCCTGGCGCGCCAGATCTGCTGCCACATCACACGCACCACCGAGCGCACGCATGAGATCATCCGGGCCAACCTCGACCGGTCCGCCATGTATGGCGGTCATATCGAAGGCGTCGGCCCGCGTTATTGTCCCTCCATCGAGGACAAGGTGGTGCGTTTCGCGGACAAGACCTCGCACCAGATTTTCCTGGAGCCGGAGGGGCTTGACGACCACACCATCTATCCGAACGGCATTTCGACGTCGCTGCCCGAAGAGGTTCAGCAGGACTATGTGGCGTCGATTCCCGGTCTGGAGCGCGCCGCGATTCTTCAGCCCGGTTATGCCATCGAATACGATTACGTTGATCCTCGGGCGCTGACCGCCACGCTCGCCACCAAGGATGTGCCTGGGCTCTGGCTCGCGGGTCAGATCAACGGCACGACGGGATATGAGGAGGCCGCCGCGCAGGGGCTGGTCGCCGGGCTCAACGCCGCGCTTTCGGGGATGGATAGGCCGCCCGCGTCGTTCGACCGCGCCGAGGCCTATCTGGGCGTGATGATCGACGATCTGGTGACCCGCGGCGTCGCCGAACCTTATCGCATGTTCACCTCTCGCGCCGAGTATCGCCTGACCTTGCGCGCCGACAACGCCGACCAGCGCCTGACCCCGCGCGGCCAGGCCCTGGGATGCGTGGGAGACCCGCGTGCCACGGTGTTTGCGGAAAAGATGGATGCGCTTGGCGCGGCGACGGCGCTCGCGTCGGCACGGGCGTTGACGCCGCAGGAGGCGCGCGCCGAGGGCATCGTGGTGTCGCTCGACGGGGTGCGTCGCAATGCGGTGGAGTTGCTCGCACACGAGGGCGCTGATTTCGCCAAGCTATCGTCGATTTGGCCTGAACTTTCGGACGTCGATCCCGCCATCGCGCGTCAGCTTGAAATCGAGGCGCGATACGCGCAATACGCTGATCGTCAGGAGGCCGATGTGCTCGCACTTCGACGTGACGCCGGCCACAAGCTGCCGCCGGATCTCGATTTCGCAAGGATTTCGGGCCTGTCCAGCGAACTTAAAGGCAAGCTGGCGCGCTCTCGCCCGGAAACTCTGGCGCAGGCGGGCAATATCGAAGGGATGACGCCGGCGGCGCTGACGCTTCTGTTGATCCATGCCCGACGCGCGCAGCCGCAGGCGGCCCGGCGATGAGCGCCGAGCCGATCCTCGCGGGGTTGGGTGTTTCACGTGAAACACGGGCGCGGCTCGACACGTTGGCCGGGCTCCTCGCGAAGTGGTCGCCCAAGATCAACTTGGTGTCCAATTCCTCGCTGGCCCATGTCTGGACCCGGCACATTGCGGACTCGGCGCAGATCTACGGACTGGCCCCTGACAGTGCGCGAACCTGGATCGATCTCGGATCCGGCGGCGGCTTCCCCGGGTTGGTGATTGGCGCGCTCGCCGCGCAGTTCAACCCGGATCTGGATCTGACCCTGGTCGAATCGGATCAGCGGAAATGCGCGTTTCTAGCCACCGCCTCGCGCGAAATGGGCATTCGGATCAGCATCAAGCCGCAGCGGATCGAGACGCTGGTCCCCGGCCCCCGCGACATAATCTCGGCGAGGGCGCTGGCTGCGTTGCCCAAGCTGCTGGAACTGGCCGAACCTCTGTCTGGGCCGGGGACCATCGCGTTGTTTCCCAAGGGCGCCGACGCCAGCGCCGAATTGACCTCAGCCGCGCGGGACTGGCATATTCGGCACAAGGCGCACCGAAGCGCCACCGACCCCAATGCGGTCATCCTGGAAATACTGGAGTTTCGGCGTGGCTCTCTCGAACGCGCGTGACGGCGCTCCTTGCCGTATCCTGGCCATCGTTAATCAGAAAGGCGGGGTCGGAAAGACCACGACGGCGATCAATCTCGCAGCTGCTCTGGTGGAGTCCGGGCGCCGGGTGCTGATCGTCGACCTGGATCCGCAGGGCAACGCTTCCACCGGACTCGGGATTCCGCCGTCGCGACGCGCGCGCAACTCCTACGACCTGCTGGTCAACGAGGTTTCGGCGGCTTCGCTGATCCAGAGAACCACTGTGGAGAACCTGTCGGTGATCCCGGCGAAGGGGGATCTCAGCTCGGCGGATGTGGAGCTGGTCAGCGACCCTGGCCGCGCCCGCCGTTTGCAGAAATCCCTGCGCGAACAGACTCTTATGGCGGCCTGGGATTATATCGTCATCGACTGCCCGCCGTCGCTCAGCCTGCTTACCGTCAACGCGATGGCTGCTGCCGATGCGGTTCTGGTGCCGCTCCAGTGCGAATTCTTCGCGATGGAGGGTCTCAGCCAGCTGTTGACCACGGTGAAGGAGATCCGCCGCGGTCTGAACCCGACGCTGACCGTCGAAGGCGTGGTCTTGACCATGTATGACCGCCGCAACAACTTGTCGGAACTGGTCGCCAACGATGTGCGCGCCAATCTCGGCGATGTGGTCTATCGCACCGTGATCCCCCGCAACGTCCGTCTGTCCGAAGCGCCGTCCTTCGCCGTCCCCGCCACCGTTTACGACCCGACCTCGACGGGCAGCCTCGCCTACAGGGCCCTGGCGCGGGAGCTGATGGAGCGTGGGACCCGGACCGCCGCATGACTATCTCGTTGAAATCAAAGGAAAAGACGTGAAGCGACCGCAGGGAAAAGGGCTCGGCCGGGGTCTGTCGGCGCTGATCGGGGAATCGGATCCGGAGGGCGGTCTCGCCAGCCCGGACGCGGCCGTGATCGCCATCGACCTGATCCGCCCCAATCCGGATCAGCCGCGCCGTCGCTTCTCGGAGGAGGAGATCGAGGAGCTCGCCGTCTCCATCCGCGAGCGCGGGGTGATCCAGCCGCTGATCCTGCGCCCGGATCCGTCCGGCGAGGGCTATCAGATCGTGGCCGGGGAGCGTCGGTGGCGCGCGGCGCAGCGCGCCCAGCTGCACGAAGTGCCGGCTGTTGTGCGGGATCTCGACGACGCCACGGTGCTCGAAGTCGCAATCATCGAGAACGTGCAGCGCGCCGATCTGACCCCCGTAGAGGAGGCGCGCGGCTATTCCCGCCTGATGCAGGAATTCGGTCACACGCAGGAACGGCTCGGCGCCATCGTGGGCAAAAGCCGTCCGCATATCGCCAACGCGCTGCGGCTGTTGACCCTTCCCGAGCCGGTGCTGCGCTATCTCGACGAGGGCCGGCTTACCGCCGGGCATGCGCGCGCGCTGGTGACGGCGGACAATCCGCTGGCGCTCGCCGAACAGGTGATTGCGCGCAACCTATCCGTGCGCGAGACTGAAACGCTCGCGCGGCGCGCGAAACCTGACGTCCAGGCGCGCCGCGGTGGGCCTTCGGCCAAGGATGCGGACACGCGGGCGCTGGAGATGGATCTTTCGGCCAATCTCGGCATGAAGGTTCGGATCGACCACAAGGGCGAGAAGGACGGCGGCGAATTGCGGATCCGTTACGGGACGCTCGATGAGCTCGACGCGATCTGTCAGCTGATCTCCCGCTGACGGGCGCTCAGGACTTCAGCGTCGCCAGTCGCACGACCAGCCGCTCGACGGAGGCGCGTTCCGGCGCGGGCGTCGAGGATCGGAGGCTGAGTTCCGCCTCCAGGATCATCGACAGCGCCATTTCGCAGGGGCGGATCGGCCAGGTCCGGGCGGCGCGCAGCATCGCGTCGCGGCGGGGGCCGTAGAGCGGCGGGCGCATCCGCCCCACCGCCGCATCCGGCCCGTCAGGAGACGCGGCCAGCGCGTGCAGCTGCCGGAACTGGCGTCCCAGCGCCAGGGCCACCGTGGTCGCCGACGCGCCCTTGGCCGCCAGCCGCCCATGCGCCGCCAGCGCCGCGTCGGGGCGGCGCGACAGCACCGCATCCACCACGCCATCCACGTCGCCCTCCTGGGTCTCGGGGGCGATGGCGGCGACATCCGCGGCCTCCAAAGGCCCCGTCGCGTCGAGCGCGTAGATCGAGAGAGTGCGCACCAGGGCCCGCACCTCCGCCGGTTCGGCGCGCGAGGCGAAGTCGAGCAGCGCGTCGCGCCCGTCATCGGAGATCCGGGTCAGCCCCGCCTCCGACAGCAGCGCGTCGAGTCCGCCCCGATCCAGCGCCTGCGGATAGATCGCGAGCGCCGCGCAGGAGCTAGAATCTTCGAACAATTTCCGCAGCTTGGACCGTGCGTTGAGCTGCCCGGCGGTGACCAGCAAGGCCCCCTCGCCAGGCCGCAGCCCGTCGAGCGCGCCGGCGACCGCCTCCGCCGCCCCGTCCGCCGCGCCCTCGATCACCACCACGGGCCGTCCGCCGAACAGCCCGCCGGAGCGCAGGGCGTCGCGCAGGGCGGCCGGATCGCGTCGCGCCTCTCCGGGGTCCATCGGCGTGATCTCCGCCCCCTCTCCGGCCGCCTTGAGCAGCGTGGCGGCGAGGCGAAGGCGCAGGTCGTCGATTTCCAGCGCATCGGGGCCGTGCAGCAGGATGGCGACGACGGCGGGATCCGGGCGCGCCGAAAACCCCCGAATGCGGCCGCCGGCGATCTTCACGTCCGGCCGCTCATCCGCCGGCGCCGAGGCTGGCGGCGATCTCGACCCAGATCCGTTCCCCCAGCTCGCGCGCCACGCGGGCTTCGGCGTCGCGGCGCGCGGCGCGGGTGGCGTAGACCGAGCCGGTGGCCGAATAGGCCGACATCGCGTCGACCGTGCCGCCGAGCGACGTGAATCCGGTCGGTCCGACCAGCGACCACACGCTCTGCCCGCGCACGACATAGCGGGTGGTGTCGCTGTCCTGGGTGATCACCAGGCCGGTCTGGGTCATCATCAGGTTCGCGGTCAGCAGATAGGCGTTGTCGGAGCCGGTGCGGCCCAGACGGCTTTCCAGCGCGGTGCGCAGCTCGAATCCCAATCGCCCTTCCGGGACGATCAGCCCGGTGGCGCCGTTGACCGAGCGCGCGCCGCCGCCTTCGCGCAGCGCCGGCGTGAAACCGCAGGCGGAGACGGCGGCGGCCGCGGCGCCGAGCAGCGCCAGCCTCAGGACGGCGCGGCGATCAGGCGACCACATTGACGATCCGCCCCGGCACCACGATGACTTTTCGCGGGCCGTTCGGGCCCATGTATTTGCGCACCCCATCCTCGGCCAGCGCCATCGCCTCGATCTCCGCATTGGTGGCGGTCTTGGCCACCAGGATCTCCGCCCGCTTCTTGCCGTTGACCTGCACCGGCATCAGCACCTGGTCATCCTCCAGCAGCGCCGGCTCCGGTTCCGGCCATGGGGCGCCGGTCAGCATCGCGTCATGGCCGAGCGCGGACCACAGCTCTTCGGCGATATGCGGCACGAAGGGCGACATCAGGCGGGCGGCGAGCTCGAACGCCTCGCGCAACGCGAAATCGGCCCCGGGCTCGTCGCCCCTGGCCTGGCCGATGGCGCCGGCGAGTTCATAGAGCCGCGCGATGGCCCGGTTGAAGGCGAAGCTCTCGATATCCCCGGTCACGTCGCGCACGGCCCTGTGGGCAGCCCTGCGCAGCGCCAGCGCCCCCGGCCCGATCTCGACCGGCGCCGGCGCGCCAAGGGGGGCGAGATCGGCCTCCTCGAACAACCGCCAGATGCGGTTGAGGAAGCGGTTGGCGGCCTCGGCCCCGGCGGCGGTCCATTCCACGTCCCGTTCCGGCGGGCTGTCGGACATGATGAACCAGCGCGCGGTGTCGGCGCCGAACTTTTCGATGATGTCTTCGGGGGCGACCACGTTCTTCTTGGACTTCGACATCTTGATCGAGGGTCCGGTGGTCACCGGCGCGCCAGCGAGCGTCACCCAGCCGCCTTCGCCGGGCTTCACCTCTTCGGGCGCGAGCCATTTGCCGGCGGCGTCCTGATAGGTCTCGTGGCAGACCATGCCCTGGGTGAAGAGGGCCTCGAAAGGCTCGATCGCGGTCGCGGGCAGATGTCCGGTCTTCGCCATCGCCCGGGCGAAGAAGCGGGAATAGAGCAGGTGGAGGATCGCATGCTCCACCCCGCCGATATACTGGTCGACATTCATCCAGTAGGCCGCGGCCTCCGGATCGGTCGGCGTGGTGGCGCGCGGCGCGGTGAAGCGCGCGTAATACCAGGACGAATCCACGAAGGTGTCCATGGTGTCGGTCTCGCGCAGCGCCGGCCCGCCGCAGACCGGGCAGGTCGTGTGACGCCAGGTCGGGTGCCGGTCCAGCGGGTTGCCGGGGGTGGAGAAATCCACGTCCTCGGGCAGGCGGATCGGCAGGTTCTCCTTCTTCTCGGGCACGGTCCCGCAGGCGTCGCAATGCACCACCGGGATCGGCGCGCCCCAGTAGCGCTGGCGGCTGACCCCCCAGTCGCGCAGGCGATACTGGGTGCGGGCCTCGCCCCAGCCCTGCTCGACATAGAGCGCGAGCGTGCGGTCCATCGCCTCCTGGCAGGTCAGCTCCTCGCCGGGGGCGAAGTGCCACTGCACGTAGCGGACCTTCTCGGTCTTGGCGGGCACGAAGGCGACGTCGCCCACCGACTCGTCCGAGCCGATGGGCTTGAACACGTCGATCACCGGGATCCCGTATTTCCGCGCGAAATCGAGGTCGCGCTGGTCATGCGCCGGGCAGCCGATCACCGCGCCGGTGCCGTAATCCATAAGCACGAAGTTCGCGATCCAGAGCGGCAACTTCAGCGAGGGGTCGGCCGGATGGCTCACGGTCAGCCCGGTGTCATAGCCGAGCTTCGGCGCGGTTTGCAGCGCCTCTTCCGAGGTGCCGACCCGCCGGCACTCCGCCACGAACTCCGCCAGCGCCGGGTCGGTTTCGGCGAGCCTGGCGGTCAGCGGATGATCGGCGGCGAGCGCCGCGAAGGTCGGCCCCATCATCGTGTCGGCACGGGTGGTGTAGATCGGCAGCGTCTCGAACCCCGCCGGCGCGCCGTTCACCTTGAACTCGAAGGCGAGCCCCTGGCTCTTGCCGATCCAGTTGCGCTGCATGGCGCGGACCTTGTCGGGCCATTTCTCCAGCCCGTCGATGGCCGACAGCAGGTCGTCCGCGAAGGCGGTGATCCGGAAGAACCACTGCACCAGCTCGCGCCGCTCCACCTGGGCGCCGGAGCGCCAGCCCTTGCCGTCGATCACCTGCTCGTTGGCCAGCACGGTCATGTCGACCGGATCCCAGTTCACCACCGACTTGCGGCGATAGACCAGATCGGCCTCCAGGAAATCGAGGAACAGCGCCTGCTGCTGCGCGTAATATTCGGGATCGCAGGTGGCGAATTCGCGGGACCAGTCGAGCGACAGGCCCATGGGCGCCATCTGTTCCTTCATCACCGCGATGTTCTGGTAGGTCCACTCGCCGGGATGGACGTTCCGTTCCATCGCGGCGTTTTCGGCCGGCATCCCGAAGGCGTCCCAGCCCATCGGATGCAGCACGTTGAAGCCGCGGGCCATCTTGTAGCGCGCGACCACGTCGCCCATCACGTAGTTGCGGACATGGCCGATATGGATGCGCCCCGACGGATAGGGGAACATTTCCAGAACGTAGTATTTCGGGCGTGCAGGATCGACCCGGGCGCGGAACAGCTCCGCCTCGTCCCAGGCCTTCCGCCATTTCGGCTCCGCAGCGCGGTGGTCGTAGCGCGTCATCCGTCGTCCCCGGTTCCCTGGCCGCGGGCGCGTGGCGCGCGCACGGCCGGCCATGTGCGTGGGCCGGCGCCGGGTCCGCGGCCCGGTTCGGGGTTCACGGACGCGCGCGGCGGTCGCCGGTCGTCTTAGGCTGGCGCGCAGGGCTTTTCAATCAGCGCGGGGCGGGGAGCGCTGGCTTCAGCCCCCGGCTTCCAGCTCCGCCACCCGGATCTGGCGCGCCCGTGTCAGGATCGCGTCCTCCATCCGGCGCGGTGTCGCGTCGGAGACCTCGGCGGGCGTCCAGACGCCGCCCTGGCCCCGGACCTCGCGATAGACGGCGACGCGCAGGGACCGGGCTTCGAGCTTGGGGTCGGTGATGTAGGCGGTGACCTTGAACCGCTCGTTCGGGGTCTGGGCCGAGCTGGACCAGTCGGTGACGATCACCCCCGAGAACGGGTCGGTCGAGACCAGAGGCAGGAATTCCAGCGTCTGCAGCGAGGCCTGCCACAGGTACTTGTTGACCGGCAGCGCGCCGCCCGAGTCCGGCGAGCCGAGGCGCGACGTCGAGAAAAGATCGCCGAGCGTCGACGGCGTGTCCCGGGCGGTGCGTCCGCCTTCCTGGATCTCGCTGTCGACATTGGGCTGGGAGGGCACGCCGCCCAGGTCGCATCCGGCGAGGGCCGCCGCCGCCGCAAGGCAGACGAGTCCGTTCCGCATCAGCCGCATAGGTTCCTGTTCCTTCGCCTGTCCCCAAGTTGCGCCTGTCTATCCGCGCGCGAGGAAGGATGCAAAGGGCTTGCGGTTTTCATGGTGGATTCGAACCTCGCGCCGAGAGACCGGCCCCGGCCGCCCTTGTGGCGCCTTTGCTACAAGTTTCAGGGTCGCGCCGCCGTGCAGGGTCATCGGCGTTGACCGTGACCCCGGTTTCGACGACACAACTCCTCGTATTCATCGGACAAACCGGTGGATGGGAACGCTTTCGACTCACAAAGAACCCACCTGCGAGGGACACTATGAAGAAGATTCTCTTCGCGACGACCGCGCTCGTCGCTGGCGCCGCTGCCGGCATCGCGTCCGCCGCTGAGCGCCCGACCGGCTCCGTCGGCGGTTACATGTTCTTCGGCGCCGGCCTGACCGACGTGACCGCCTCGGGCGACACCGAAGTCAACCTGCTGCGTGACGGCGAAATCCACCTCAAGTTCTCGGGTTCTTCCGACAACGGCCTGACCTTCTCCGGTCGCGTCGAGCTCGAGGCCTTCACCACGACCGGCGACCAGATCGACGAGAACTGGGCTCAGGTCGAAGGTTCCTTCGGTTCGATCCTGGTGGGTTCGAACGACACCGCCGGCGACAACTACGGCGACGTCGGCATCTTCTGCGCCGCCGGCTGCCGCATCGCCTACTACGACGGCTTCGGCGAAATCCCGATGGCCTACTCGGATGATGGCGGCGCCGACCCGCTCGGCATCCGCTACGCCACCCCGACGATCGCCGGCTTCACCGCCGCCGTTTCGTACCACCCCGACTCGGGTGTCGACGGCGCGAACGACACCGCGCGCGTGATCGGCGGCAACCCCGCCATCGGCTACACCGATGTCGTCTCCATCGCCGCCAACTACTCGGGCGAGTTCTCGGGCTTCGGCGTCGCCGTGGGCGCGGACTACACCTTCGGCGATGCCGGCGCGAACCCGAGCGACCTCGACGTGTGGTCGGTCGGCGCCGAGCTGGGCTATGCCGGCTTCACCGGCGGCGTGCACTACGAGAACAACGACAGCACCTCGTCCGAGGACATCGCGGTCGGCGTTCGCTACGTGACCGGTCCCTGGACCTTCGGCGGCGGTTACGCCTTCTCCGACACCGCCACCAACGACATCGACACCTTCGCCGGCTGGGTCTCCTACGCCCTGGCCCCCGGCGTGCAGGCCCACGTCGCCGCTCAGTACGGCGAGCAGGGTGCGACCGACGGCTACAACATCTACACCATCCTCTCGGTTGGCTTCTGATCTCTCGATCAGTCGGATGTGATGGGGAGCGGGCCTTGGCCCGCTCCCTTTTCATTTGGGGGTTCTATTTCGCTTGCGATCCCCACTGTGGCCTGCGATTCCCAACGTCATGAGCCTCACCGATATCCAGACCCGACTCGTCGCCGCCTGCCGCAAGGTCGGGCGCGATCCCGCCGACGTCACCCTGGTGGCCGTCTCCAAGGTGCAACCGGATGAGCGGGTGCAAGCCGTGCTCGACGCCGGCCAGCGCATCTTCGGCGAAAACCGGGTGCAGGAGGCCGAGGGCCGCTGGGCCGAGCGTCGCGCCGCCATGCCGGACCTCGAACTTCACCTGATCGGGCCGCTGCAGACCAACAAGCTCGCCAAGGCGATGGAGCTGTTCGACGTGATCCAGTCCGTCGACCGCCCCAAGCTCGCCCGCAAGCTGGCCGAGGCCGCGCAATCCGCCGGTCGCTGCCCGCGTCTCTTCGTGCAGGTGAATACCGGGGAGGAGCCGCAGAAAGCCGGCATCGCCCCCGAGGATCTCGACGCGTTCCTCACGGAGTGCCGCGGCCCGATGGGTCTGACGGTCGAGGGGCTGATGTGCATCCCGCCGGTGGACGAAACCCCGTCGGTGCATTTCGCCCTGCTGCGCAAGATGGCGGAACGCAACGGGCTCGCCGGCCTCTCGATGGGCATGAGCTCGGATTTCGAGATGGCGGTGGAATTCGGCGCCACCCATGTGCGGATCGGTTCGGCGATCTTCGGGGACCGCGACTACGGGTGACGGCGGGCTCGCGCCCGCCCTACCTCCGCACCACGATCCGTCCCCAGGGTCGCCAATGCGCCAGAATCCAGCGCAGATGCGCCGGCGCGAAGGCTACGCAGCCCTCCGTCGACCGCCCCGGCCCGCGCCAGGCGTGCACGAAAATCGCCGAGCCGCGCCCGGGAGTCGCCTCCGGCCAGTTGTGATCGGTGATCGCGAGCAGGTCGTAGAGCGGATCCGCCCGTCGCATCCGCTCATGCGAGAACCCGCGCGAGGGGCCGACGAACCCGTGATTATAATGCGGATCGTCCGGATCGTCCGACCACAGGTCCCGCGGTCCGATCGGGCGCGCCGGCAACCGGCTCCGCGGCCGCGCCACCCGATCCGCTCGCCAGCGCATCGCGGCGAGCCGCATCGCCCCGGCCGGCGTGCCGCCGTCGCCCTCGCATTTGTCCGAAACCACGCCGCCGCGCCCGATCACGCAGGGAAACCGGCGTCCGAGGAAGAAAGCGGCGCGTCCGGAAACAATCATGTCATCGGATCGTTGCGCCGCTGTCACGCGACGCGGCGAATCGGTCACAGCAGATGTCCGCTCTTCGCCGCCTTCGTCGCCAGATAGTGCGCGTTCTGCGGAGTTTCGCCGACCCGCAGCGGCACCCGTTCCACCACCCGCAGCCCGGCATTGCCCATCATCCCCACCTTGCGGGGATTGTTGGTCAGCAGCCGCACCGCCCGATAACCGAGCCGACGCAGGATGGTGCCGCCGATGCGGAAATCGCGCTCGTCATCCTCGAATCCCAGCCGGTGATTGGCTTCGACCGTGTCGAATCCCTGATCCTGCAAAGAATAGGCCCGCATCTTGTTGGCGAGCCCGATCCCCCGCCCCTCCTGATTCAAATACAGCAGCACCCCCGCGCCCTCGTCGGCCATCGCCTGCATCGCGGCGCGCAGCTGCGGCCCGCAATCGCATTTCAACGAGCCGAGCACGTCTCCGGTGAAACAGGCCGAATGCAGCCGCGCCAGAACGGGTTTGGCGCGGTCGGGCGCGCCGATTTCGATGGCGTAATGCTCCTCCGACCCGTCCTCGGGCCGGAACACATGCACGCGGCCCTGCTGGGAGACCTGCATGGGCACGCGGGCGGCGGAGACGGGGCGCATGCCGATGGCGTCGACTTCGGCCGCCAGCAACGCGTCGGCGTCGATCAGCGAAAGCCCATGTTCGCGGGCCACCGCCTCGGCCGCCTTGCGCGACGGCAGCGTGGCGACCAGCGCCGCGGGCAACAGCTGCGCCTGCTTGGCGAGCCGCACCGCGGCCCGATGCAGCCCGGCGTCGCCTTCGCGCCTGGTATGGAACGGCCCTTTCATCGGGTCCGTCAGATCGCGCGCCGGATCGGCGGTGGCGCGGATCCGGGCGAGGTCATAGCCCGCATCCACCGCGATTCGCGCGATATCGCCGTCATAAGCCCGTGCTTTCAGCGTCGCGGCCCGCCAGGAGGTCACGGCCAGATCCACCGGCCCGGCGGCGCGCAGATCGTCCAGCCGCTCCGCGGACATCGTCTCCGCCCCCGCCGCCAGAACCCCCGCGCCGCCGCGCACCAGCGCCACCACGGCGCCGAGCCGCAGATCCGCGCGGGCGCGCGCCGCCTGTTCCCAGATGCTCAGCTTCAGACCCATATGCGCCCCCCGGCCCGGCGGGCCCTCACGATCCAGCCTCCTGCATATAGTCCGTCAGGCTGCGGAGTGAAACAAAGCCGCGCCCTGAGCCACGTCTCCGTGAGACTTCGACACGCAACCTTCATTGCGGCCCCGCCTCACGCCAGATCAAACCCAGCGACGAAACAGGCGAAGGGGGCGGAACGACATGGCCGCGTTGAAAAAGATCCTGCTGGTGGACGACGATCCGGACCTGCGCGACGCGCTGGCCGATCAGCTGGTGCTGACCGAGGACTACGACGTGTTCGAGGCCGAGACCGGCGGCGCGGGGCTCGAGAAATCGCGCGGGGCGGCCCATGACCTGGTGATCCTCGACGTCGGCCTGCCGGACATGGACGGGCGCGAGGTCTGCCGCCTGATGCGCAAGCAGGGTGTGAAATGCCCGATCATCATGCTGACCGGACATGTCTCGGACAGCGACACCATCCTCGGTCTCGACGCCGGGGCCAACGACTACATCTCCAAGCCCTTCAAATTCCCGGTGCTTCTGGCCCGGATCCGCGCCCAGCTGCGTCAGCATGAGCAGTCGGAGGACGCGGTCTTCGCCATCGGTCCCTACACCTTCAAGCCGGCGATGAAGATGCTGCTGGACGAGGCCGAGAAGAAGATCCGCCTGACCGAGAAAGAGACCAACATTCTCAAATACCTCTACCGCGCCAACGATGCGGTGGTGGCGCGCGACGTGCTTCTGCACGAGGTCTGGGGCTACAATGCCGGCGTCACCACCCACACGCTGGAGACGCATATCTATCGCCTCCGCCAGAAGATCGAGCCGAACCCGTCCGAGGCCCGGCTGCTGGTCACGGAATCGGGAGGCTACCGGCTGGTGGTGTAACCATCGCTTGGGCGCCGCTTGAACCACGGCCGCGGCTCCCCAGATATTCCGTAACCTTGGAGGCCTGCTGCGCCGTAACCCCTCGCGGCGCGCGGCCTCGGATCAAGGTGGCGCCCGGCGGTCCCCTCCCGTCGGGCGCTTTGATGCTCAGGGAGGGATCCCAGGTCATCAGGATGTTGCGCGACCGCCGAGTGGGGCGGGAATCGGCGCTTCGCCCCTTTCCCGCCCTCCTCCCGCCCGGATCAACCGGCCCGCCGCGGCTTGTCCCCGCCGCGCTCCCCGCGCATGGTGCGCCCCGCCGCCCATCCCCGCCGCCGGAGCCCGCCATGCCGTTCACCATTTGCACCTGGAACATCAACTCGGTCCGCCTGCGCGCCCCCATCGTGCGCCATATGCTGGAGACCGAGGCCCCCGACGTGCTCTGCCTGCAGGAAACCAAGTGCCCGGCCGACAAGTTCCCTGCCGAAACCTTCGCCGAGATCGGCTACACCCATCTCGTGGTGCGGGGCGACAAGGGCTACAACGGCGTGGCGATCCTGTCCCGCATCCCGCTGGAGGATGCCGGGCGCCATGATTTCTGCGCCAAGGGGGATTCCCGCCACGTTTCCGCCCGGCTGCCCGACGGCACTCTGATCCACAATCTCTACGTTCCCGCGGGCGGCGACGAGCCGGACCGCGAGGTCAACGAGAAATTCGGTCACAAGCTTGATTTCGTGGATGAAATGGCCGAGCGCTATCGCGGCCAGACCGGCCCCGCGGTGCTGGTCGGCGACCTCAACATCGCGCCCGGCGAGGACGACGTGTGGTCCCACAAGCAGCTGCTCAAGATCGTCAGCCACACGCCCGTGGAGGTCGAGAAGCTGACCGCCGCCCAGACCGCCGGCGGCTGGGTCGACGCGGTGCGCAAGCACATGCCGGAAGGAAAGCTCTATTCCTGGTGGTCCTATCGCGCGAAGGACTGGGACGCGGCCGACAAGGGCCGGCGGCTCGACCATGTCTGGACCACGCCCGACCTGCCCACCCATGGCGCCCGCATCCTGCGCGCGGCGCGGGGGTGGGAGAAGCCGTCGGACCACGTCCCGGTCTTCGTCACCCTGGGCGCCTGACCGGAGAAGCCGCGCCGCCCGGTCAGGCGGCGCGCGCGCTCAGCGCTTGTGGCACTCGTCCATCTCGATCCGCGCCGGCAGGAACTTGGCGACGTCGATCTTCACGCCCCGGGTGATCTCGTTCAGCGCGACCGTGGTGTTGCGCCCCTCGGGATCGGTGACGATCCACTGCCGCAGCTCCAACGGATTATCGTTGAATATCAGCGTGATAGACCCACCATTGGGGTCGGACGGGTTGACCGCGGTGACCCGCATCTGCCCGGCCTGACGCTCGACATTGCGCACCGCGCCCTCTTCGCGCAGGTCCACCTTGTCC
>NZ_JBSRTQ010000031.1:0-45633 GCF_055129145.1 Albimonas sp.
GGTCGGCCGGCTGCGGACCCTGCGCGGGGACGCGGCGCGGGCGATGGACGACTGAGGGGACGGGGCGGGGGCGGCGGGGCGGGGGCGACCCCTCCGCCCCATCCCGACCCTCGGGCCAGGCGGCCGCCGGCCAAAAGCGCCTCCCGCAGGGCGCGCCGCGGGCCCGGGCTCTCCCCCGGCGCGCCCGAGGCGCGGCGCTTTTGGCCCCGGTCTCCCCGCGCCATCGCATCTGCGATTTTCGCGCCCGCCCCCGCCCGTGATCTGGCGCGGGCCTCCGCCCCTCCGTAAGGTCGCCTGACAACCGCCGCCAAGGCGGGACCGCGCGCCCCGGGAGGAGACCGTAGCCCCGTGTCCGACAACACCATGTCCGACGACAGCATCGTTGTGGAAACCACCCGCCGGATCTTCGCCGATCTGGCCGACCCGCAGACCCTGACCTCCGCCAAGACCGACGCCTGGAAGGCCGGGCTCTGGTCGGCGCTTGAGGCGGCCGGGCTGACCCTCGCCTGGGCGCCGGAAGAGGTCGGCGGCGCCGGGGCCGAGATGTCGGACGGTTTCGACATTCTGCGCATCTCCGGCCAGTACGCCGCCCCCGCCCCCATCGCCGAGACGTTGCTGGCCGGCCTCGCCCTCGCCCGCGCCGGGATCCGGCTTCCCGAGGGCGCGATGACCGTCGGCCCGATCCGCGACGGCGACGCGCTGACCCTGGCCGATGGCCGCGTCTCCGGCCGCGCCCGGGCCGTGCCCTTCGCCCGCGATGCGCGGCACATGGTGGCGATGGTGACGGACGAGGACGGCGCGGCCCATGTGGCGCTGCTGAGCCTGGGCGACGCCTCCGCCGCCGACCGGGCCGCGAATCTCGGGGCCGAGCGCGCCGACCTGACCTTCGATGGCGTGACCCCCGCCGCGCTGGCGCCCGCGCCCGAAAACTTCGGCCCGGCCGATTTCCAGCGCCTCGGCGCGGTGATCCGGGTGCAGCAGATGGCGGGCGCGCTGGAAACCGCGCTCGACCTCTGCACCCGCTACGTGCAGGAACGGGTGGCCTTCGGCAAACCCATCGGCAAGTTCCAGGCCGTGCAGCAGAATCTCGCGAGGCTGGCCGGCGAAGTCGCGGCCGCCCTGACCGCCGCCTCGACCTCCGCCGACACGGTGGAGAAGTACGAGGCGGGGGACGCGGACATCACGCCCGAGGACCTGTTCCTCGAATGCGCCGCCGCCAAGATCCGCGCGGGCGAGGCCGCGAGCGAAGGCGCCGCCATCGCCCATCAGGCGCATGGGGCCATCGGCTTCACCAACGAATACGTGCTGCAGCGCTTCACCCGGACGCTCTTCGGGTGGCGCGACGATTTCGGGGGCGAGGCGCGCTGGGCGTTGGCGCTCGGGACCGCCATGGCCGCGCGGGGGGCCGATGCGCTCTGGCCCGCGCTGACCCGTCGCTGAGGGAGGATCGCATCATGCAGACCGCCATCCGTTTCGACCCCGAACGCCTCCCCCCCCGCACCCGCGAGTTGCGCGAAGAGGTCCGCGCATTCCTGCGCGAGGAGGCCGCCGCCGGGACCTTCGACCCCGCGCGCTCCTACAAGGCCCGCGGCTTCGACCGGGGCTTTTCCCGCCGAGTCGCCGCCAAGGGCTGGATCGGGCTCACCTGGCCCAAGAAATACGGCGGGCAGGAGCGCAGCTTCCTCGACCGCTACGTGGTGTCCGAGGAATTCACCGCCGCCGGCGCCCCCGTCGGCTGCCATTTCGTCGCCGACCGCCAGTCGGGCCCGGTCATCATCCGCTACGCCGCGGAGGAGGTGAAAGCCGAGGTCCTGCCCAAGATCATCGCCGGCGAGGCCTGCTTCTGCATCGGGATGTCCGAGCCCGGCTCCGGCTCCGACCTCTTCGCCGCGCAGACCAAGGCTGAGAAGGTTCCCGGCGGCTGGAAGGTCAACGGGACCAAGATCTGGACCTCCAACGCGCAGAACGCCGATTACATGATCGGCCTCTTCCGCACCTCTCCGCCCATCAAGGAGAACCGTCGCCACGGCCTGACCCAGTTCCTCGTCGACATGAAGACCCCCGGCATCAAGACCAGCCCCATCGAGAACATGGCCGGCGGGCGCGAGTTCAACGAGGTCCACTTCACCGACATGGTCCTGCCCGACAACGCCGTGCTGGGCGAGGTCGACGGGGCGTGGAAGCAGGCGACGGCCGAGCTCGCCTATGAGCGGTCGGGGCCGGAGCGGTTCCTCGACACCTATTTCGTGCTGACCGCGCTGATGAAGGTGATCGGCGAGAGCCCGGAGCCGCGCGCCGCCGAAAGCCTCGGCCGGCTGGTGGCGCAGCTGCATATCATGCGGCGGATGTCGGTCTCGGTCGCGGGGATGCTGGAGCAGGGGCGCGAGCCGGTGCTGGAGGCGTCCATCGTCAAGGACCTCGGCACGGTGTGGGAGCAGGCGCTGCCCGGGAAGGCGCGCGACATCGCCGCTTTCCATGACGGCGCCGCCCCGCTGGGCGCCAACGCCCCGAGCTTCGAGGATGTGCTCGACTACGCCACCCTCGTCGCCCCCAAGCTGACCATCCAGGGCGGCACCACCGAGATCCTGCGCGGCATCATCGCCCGCGGCCTCGGCCTGCGCTGACACTTCCGCCCGGGGCCTGGCCCCGGGCGTCTCGCCTGCACAACCCCCCGGATGAGATGAACCAGATGACCCCCGCGCCCAAGCCCGACCTCCGGGCGCTGTTCGACCCCAGATCCATCGCGGTGATCGGCGCGTCGAACGACCTGACCAAGATCCCGGGCATGACCCTGCAGAGCCTGCTCAAGCATGGCGTCGACGTGCCGGTCTGGCCGGTGCATCCGCGGCTGGACGACGTGCAGGGGCTGAAGGCTTATCCGACCGTGGAGGCCATCGGCGAGGTTCCCGAACTCGTCATCATCGTGATCCCCGCCAAGGCGGTGCCGGACATGCTGGAGACCTGCGCCAGGGCGGGCGCGAAGGCGGCGATCATCATCACCTCCGGCTTCGCCGAGGAGCAGGGGGAGGAAGGCGCCGCCCTTCAGGCCCGGCTGACGGAGATCATCGGGCGCTATGGGCTCGCCGTGCTGGGGCCGAATGCGCAGGGCTATGCCAATTTCGCCCGCTCGCTCTGCTGCACCTTCTCCCCCGCGGTCCGGCTCGCCACCGACAGCCTGATCCCGGACTGGTGCACGGACGGGGGGCGGATCTCGGTCGTCGCCCAGTCCGGCGCGCTGGGCTTTTCGCTCTACGACACCGGGCGGCTGAAGGAGCTGCCGTACCGCTTCGTGGTGACGACGGGAAACGAGGCCGGGGTCTCGGCTTTCGACGTGGTGGACCATCTGCTGGACGAGGGCGGCACCCAGGTCTTCGTCATGTTCCTGGAGGGGATCCGCGACGCCGCCCGCTTCCGGCAGGTGGCCGAACGGGCGCTGCGCGAGGGCAAGCCGCTGGTCGTCGCCAAGGTCGGGATGTCGGCGGCGGCCGAGCGCTCCGCCGCTTCGCATACCGGCGCGCTGGCGGGCTCGTGGCGGGCCAACAAGGCGATGTTCGACGCCTATGGCGTGACCCTGGTCGAAAGCCATGAAGAGCTGATCGACATCGCCGCCGCCTTCATGATCAACCGCCACCGCCTGCCGAAAGGCCGCGGCGTGGGCATCCCGACATCTTCCGGCGGCGCCGGGGGCTGGACCGCCGACGGTTGCGCGGCGGCGGGGCTGGAGGTGCCGGAACTGGAACCCGAGGCGCGCGCCCGCATCGACGCATTCCTGCCGCCCTACGGATCTTCCATCAACCCCGTCGACGGCACCGCGCAGGCCATCGGACTGATCGGCTATTCCGAGCTCACCCGCCTCACCGCCCTGTCCGACCGCGTCCATGGCATCGTCGGCGTCACCACCGCCATCCAGGCGGCGGGGTTTCTCAAGGAGGGCGAGAATTTCCCGAAGGTCGGCCTCAGCCTCGAAAAGCCGATCTGTTTCTGGAGCTACACGCGGCCCTCGCGCGAGGTCTACGCGCTCTTCGCCAAATCCGGCTATGCGCTTTCGACCAACCTGCGCCATTCCACCCGCGCCATGGCCGCGATGTGCGCCTTCGCCGAAGCCAAGGCCCGGTTCCGCCCGCCTCTGGTCGCCGATGCGGCGGGCGCCGGCGAGATCGAGACGATGACCGAGCGCGACGCCAAGGCCTGGCTGCACGGGGCGGGCGTCGGCGGGGCGCCCGGCGGGCTGGCGACCTCCGGCGCTCAGGCGGCGGAGCTCGCCGTAGCGCTGGGCCGGCCGGCGGCGCTGAAAATCCAGTCCCCCGACATTCCCCACAAGACCGAGGCCGGGGGCGTGTCGCTGGGCGTTTCGCCCGACGCCGCCGAGGCCGAATACGCGGCCCTCCTCGCCCGCGTCAGAACCCACGCGCCGAACGCGAAAATCGAGGGCGTGCTGGTCGAACCGATGGCCCCCGCCGGCGTGCAGATGCTGATGGGGATTTCGCGCGATCCGCTTTTCGGCCCGATGCTGCTGGTCGGCGCCGGCGGGATCTATGCCGAGGTGCTGGACGACGTCGCGCTCTCCCCCTTGCTCGACGACGAGGCCGGCGCGCTGCGGCTGTTGCAAACCCTCAAGACCTGGCCGCTGCTTGATGGCGCGCGCGGTCAGGCCAAGGCCGACGTGCCCGCGCTCGTCGCGCTGATGCTGGCGCTTTGCCGCTTTGTGTCCGACAATGCCGCGCGCATAGAAGAGATCGATCTCAATCCGGTCATGGCGCATGAGATGGGGCAGGGGGTTTCGGTCCTCGATGCGCTCGTCCTGCGCCGGGCCGGCTGACGACAAACCCAAATGGGAGGAACCACCATGGCCAAGGACTTTTCCGCCTCGGAGCTCGGCGTCGACATCAAGGACTACGTCGCCACCGTCGAAATCCGCCGCCCGCCGCTGAACTTCTTCGACTTCGAGCTGATCCGCGAGATCGCCGACGTCTACGAAGCGCTGGATGAGCGCGACGACGTGCGTTCGATCATGCTCTGCGCCGACGGCAAGGCGTTCTGCGCGGGGGCCGATTTCTCGTCCCGCTCGGATGCGCAGCTTCAGGACGACAACGCCGAGAAATCCAAGGTCGACGACGAGGGCGTGCAGCACCTCTATGTCGAGGCGACGCGCATCTTCCACTGCAAGAAGCCGGTGGTGGCCTGCGTCCATGGCGCGGCGATCGGCGGGGGGCTCGGTCTGGCGATTTCCGCCGACTTCCGCGTCGCCTCGCCCGAGGCGCGCTTCGCGGCCAACTTCACCCGGCTGGGGTTTCATCCGGGCTTCGGGCTGACCCACACGCTGCCGCTGATCGTGGGCCTGCAGAACGCCAAGCTGATCTTCATGACCTCGCGCCGCTTCACCGGCGAAGAGGCGAAGGAGATGGGTCTGGCCGACGTGCTGGCCCCGGCCGGGGAGGTCCGTCAGGCCGCCTGGGATCTGGCGCGCGAGATCGCCATCAACTCGCCGCTGGGCACCGTGTCCACCCGCGCCACGCTGCGCCAGGGCCTGGCCGAGGCGGTGAAGGCCGCCACCGACCATGAGCTCGCCGAGCAGGTGCGCCTGCGCAAGACCGCCGACTTCAAGGAAGGCGTGCGCGCCACCACCGCGCGCGAGATCCCCAACTTCATCGGCGCCTGAGGCGGCCACGCGACCGGGGGCGGCGTCCGCGCCGTCTCCTCCCCCCCTGATGGGAGCGCATCCGATGACCGCCGACCCGCTGCTGCCGCCGGTGTTCCGCGTGGGGAATGTCGAGGTGATCCGCGTGATCGAGATCCTCGCGCCGTTCCGGCTGCCCGAGGACACCTGGCCCGAGGATGTGGCGGAGGTGCGCGAGACGCTGGCCGAGCTGGGCGACGCGCTCCCCCCCGGTCTGATCGACCCCGAGACCGGCATGGTGATGCTCGCCATCCAGACCTATGTGCTGCGCACCGCCAGACGCACCATCGTGGTCGACACCTGCGTGGGCTGCGACAAGACCTATCCGACCGTCCCCGGATGGCACATGCGCACCAACCGCTCCTGGCTTGCGCGCATGGCGGCGGCGGGGGTGGCGCCCGAAAGCGTGGACTATGTGCTCTGCACTCATCTCCACGGCGATCACGTGGGGTGGAACACGCAGCTTCTGGATGGCCGCTGGGTTCCGACCTTTCCGAACGCTACCTACCTGATGACCTCGGTCGACGAGGGCTTCATCCAGGCCGCGCGCCCCGCCACCTGGGCCGAGAGCGTGTCGCCGGTGATCGAGGCGGGACAGGCGCAGCTGGTCGCCACGGATTTCGCGCTGGACGACGAGATCTGGCTGGAGCCGACGCCGGGCCACACGCCGGGCCATGTCGCGGTGCGCCTGCGCTCCAACGGCGAAGAGGCGATGCTGACCGGCGACGCCTTCCACTCGCCCCTGCAATGCCGGTTCCCCGACTGGCGCTTCTTTTCGGACGACGACCCCACGCAGGCGGCGCGGACCCGCCGCGCCCTCTTCGAGAGCCTCGCCGAGAGCGGCCGCCTCGTCCTGCCCGCCCATTTCCCGCCGCCCACCGTCGGCTGGGTGACGGCCGAGGGCGATGCGTTCGGGTTCCGCTACAAGGCGTTCTGAGCGGTCGCGCGCCCCCGTCGCGGGGGCGAACGCATCGGGCCGGGCGCGACGCGCCCGGCCCGTTTCGTGCGGGTCGCGTCAGTTCAGGGCGCCGGCCGCGCGCAGGGACGCGATCTCGTCCGTCGAAAGCCCGGCCTCGGCCAAAGCCGCGTCGGTGTCGGCCCCCATCGGGGTGGCGGGACGGGGCGCGGCCCAGGGCGTGCGGTCGAAGCGCGGCGCGGGAGCCGGCTGGGCCTTGCCGGCGATGTCGAGATAGGCGCCGCGGGCGAGGTTATGCGGATGAACCTCGGCCTCCGAGGGCGTCAGCACCGGCGCGATGCAGGCGTCGGTCCCCTCGAAGATCGCCATCCACTGGTCGCGGGTCTTGGACTTGAACACCGCCGCGTATTCTTCGGCCCGCCCGGCCCAGGTGGCCTTGGAGGTCTGGTCCTGGCGATGCTCCTCCGGGAACCCGCATTTCTCCACCATGATCGCGAAGAACTGCGGCTCGAGGCAGCCGACCGACACGTATTTGCCGTCCGACGTCTCGTAGCAGCGGTAATAGGAGGCGCCGCCGTCGAGCATGTTGCTCTCGCGGCTCTCCACCCAGGCGCCCGCGTTCATCAGGTTGCGGAAGATCCCGGTCATCGCCGACACGCCGTCGATCATGGCGCTGTCGATCACCTGGCCCTTGCCCGACCGGTTGCGCTCCCAGAGCGCGGAGAGCACGCCGAAGATCAGGAACATGGTGCCGCCGCCATAGTCGGCCACCAGGTTCAGCGGGGGCGTCGGCGGCTGGTCCTTGCGGCCCATCATGCCGAGCGCGCCGGTCAGCGACAGGTAGTTGAGGTCATGGCCCGCCATCTGGCTCCACGGCCCTTCCTGCCCCCAGCCGGTCATGCGGCCGAAGACGAGGCCCGGATTGCGGGCGTGGCAGACCTCGGGGCCCAGGCCCATCCGCTCCATCACGCCGGGGCGGAACCCCTCGATCAGCGCGTCGGCGCCGTCGATGAGCCGCAGCGCCGCCTCGACCCCGCCCGGGGTCTTGAGGTTCAGCGCGACCGAGCGCTTGCCGCGATTGGCGACGTCGTTCGGCCGGTCCTTGCCCGAGGCGCGGTCGATGACGATCACCTCCGCGCCCAGATCCGCCATCAGCTGGCCGGCGAGCGGGCAGGGCCCGATGCCGGCCATTTCGATCAGTTTCAGTCCTTCGAGCGGTCCGGCCATCAGTTGCGCTTCCTGTCGTCGAGACCAAGGCCGCGGCCGATGATCTCCTTCATGATTTCAGACGATCCGGCGTAGATCCGGGCGACGCGGGTGTCGCGATAGATCCGCGAGATCTCGTATTCGTCCATGTAGCCGGCGCCGCCATGCAGCTGCAGGCCGCTGTCGGCGACTTCGCAGACCAGTTCGGAGGAGATCAGCTTGATCGAGGCGGCGAGCTCTCCGGTCAGCTCTCCCTTCAGATGCGCCTGCGCGCAATGGTCGAGCAGCGCCCAGGCCGCGTCGAGCTTGGCGCGCAGCGCGGCCATCACGAAGCGCGAGTTCTGGAAGGTGCCGATGGGGCGCCCGAACGCCCGCCGCTCCTTGATGAAATCGAGCGTCACCTCGAAGGCGCGCTCGGCCATCGAGAGGTTGCCGACCGAATTCACGATCCGCTCCTCGGCGAGGTTGCTCATCATCACCTTGAAGCCGCCCTCGGGGGCGCCGAGCACGTTCTCCTTGGGGATCTTCACGTCCTGGAAGAACAGCTCGGAGGTGTCCTGCGCCGGCTGGCCGAGCTTCTTGAGATTGGCGCCGCGCTCGAAGCCCGGGGTCCCGCGCTCGACGATGAAGAGGCCGACCGCGTGGGACTTGGTCGGGTCGGTCTTGGCGGCCACGATCACCAGGTCGGCGAGCTGACCGTTGGAGATGTAGGTCTTCGAGCCGTTGATCAGCCAGTGATCGCCCTTGTCCTCGGCCCGGGTCTGGATGCCGGCGACGTCCGACCCCGCGCCGGGTTCGGTCATGGCGATGGCGAGGATGGTCTCGCCCGACACGCAGCCGGGCATGTACTTGTCGCGCTGCGCCGGCGTGCCGAACTTGTGGATGTAGGGGCCCACGACCCGGTTGTGCAGCGACACCGCGAGGCCGGAGCCGGTCGGCCCCAGCTCCTCGATCAGCACCATGTCATAGCGGAAATCGTCGAGCTCGACGCCGCCATGCTTCTCGTCGGCATACATGCAGAGAAACCCCTGCGCGCCGGCCGATTTCCACACCTCGCGGTCCACGATCCCCTCTTCGCGCCAGCGCATGGCGTGGGGGGTGACTTCGGCTGCGATCCATTTCTTGACCGAGTCGCGGAACATCTCGTGGTCGGGTTCATACAGGCTTCGCGTGATCATGCGGCGTCCTCCCGGGACGATTGTCGTTGAAGCGCGCGCGGCGCACATGCGTGGACTCCCGGCCGCGTGGCCGGGAGGCGTGAATTTTCACCGGGGTTCAGGCGGCCTTCGCCGCCGCGCCCTCGCGCAGCCGGTCGAGCGCTGCGGGCGAAACCGCGAACCGGTCCCCGCAAAGCGCCGCCAGTTCGGCCGCGCGCTTCGCGAAAGCGTCGAGCCCGACGCCGCGGATGAACTGGATGGCGCCGCCGGTATGGGCCGGGAAGCCGATGGCCATGATCGAGCCGATATTGGCCTCGGGTTCGGAGCGGAGCACGCCTTCGTCGAGGCAACGCAGGGTCTCGATGGCCTGGCGGTAGAGCATGCGGTCCTGCGCCTCCTCCATCGTCACCGGGCGGTTGCGCTCGGCGAACTGGCCGATGCCCTCCCACAGGGACCGCGTCCCGTCCGGCGCGTAGTCGTAGAAGCCGCCGCCGTAATGGCGCCCGCCGCGGCCCATCTCCACCATTTTCGGGGCGATGGCGGCGGAGCCCTCGTTCTTCACCGGGAAGCCATCGGTCACGCCGAGGCGCTTGTCCAAGGCCCGATGCGTCTCGCGCACCCGCTCCGACAGCACCATGGAGACTTCGTCCTGCACCTGCAGCGGGCCGACCGGCATGCCGATCTTCCAGGCCGCCCGCTCGATCATCGCGGGGGGCATGCCGTCGCGGATCAGCTCCATACCCTCGTTGAGGTAGGTTCCGAACACGCGGGAGGTGAAGAAGCCGCGGCTGTCGTTGACCACGATGGGCAGCTTGCCGATCTGCTTCACGTAGTCATACGCCCTGCGCAGCGTGTCCTCGGAGGTCAGCTCGCCCAGGATCAGCTCCACCACCTGCATCCGGTCGACCGGAGAGAAGAAGTGGATGCCGATGAAGCGCTCCGGCTCCGGGCAGGATTCGGCCAGGATGGAGATCGGCAGGGTCGAGGTGTTGGTGCCGTAGATGCCGGTCGGGGACAGCCTGGCGAAGGTCGCGGGGATCACCTTCTCCTTCAGCGCGATGTCCTCGAACACCGCCTCGATGATGATGTCGGCGCCTTCGTAATCGTCCGCGTCGGTCGGTTTTATGAGACCGAGCAGCGAGGCGCCCTTGGCCGCGTCCATCCGGCCCTGCTCGGCCTGTTTCGCCGCCAGCGCCTCGGAATAGGCTTTCCCCTTCCGGGCGCCGGCCATGTCGGTGTCCTTCAGGATCACGGGCAGCCCGCGCGAGGCATGGGCCCAGGCGATGCCCGCCCCCATCATGCCTGCGCCGAGCACGACCGAGACATTCGCCTTCCACGCGTCGCCCGCCGGGCGGAACTTGTTCCCCCGGATCGCCTGCATTCCGAAGAACATGGTGGTGATCTGGGCCTTGGCCTCCGCCGAGCCGATCAGGGAGCAGAACTGCCGGCTCTCGTCGCGCAACGCGCTGTCGAAGCCCATCCGCATCGAGTTGACGGCGATGTCCAGGATCCGCTCCGGCGCCGGCATCAGCCCGCGGGTCTTCTTGATGAGCATCGTGGGGGCGGCGGCGATGATCTGGCGGATCCTGGGGGAGGAGGCGTCGCCGCCGGGATGGCGGAAGCCCTTCCGGTCCCAGGGCTGCTGCGCGGCCCCGGGATTGGCCTTGATCCAGGCCTTCGCGGCCGGAACCAGGTCTTCCCGCGACGCCACCATCTCGTCGACCATGCCGAGCGCGAGGGCCTTGGCGGGCGACTGCGGCTTGCCCTCCATCAGCAGGGGCAGCGCTTTTTCGAGACCCAGAAGCGCGGTCAGCCGCACCACGCCGCCGGCGCCGGGCAGCAGGCCGAGCGTCACCTCGGGCAGGCCGGTGATCGCGCCGGGGCTGTCGAGGATGACCCGGCGATTGCAGGCGAGGCAGATCTCATACCCGCCCCCCAGCGCCGCGCCGTTGATGGCGGCGACGACCGGAACCGGCAGCTTTTCGATGCGCCGCAGCAGGGATTTCTTGTCTTCCAGCCCCTCGAAATAGGCGAGGTCCGCGGCCTCCTGCGCCAGCAGCCCGTTGAGGTCGCCGCCCGCGAAGAAGGTCTTCTTGGCCGAGGCGATGACCACGCCGGTCAGACCGTCTTCGGCCTCCAGCCGGGCGACCGTCGCCTTCATGAGGATATTATACTGCTCGGACATGGTGTTGGCCGACTGGCCGTCCATATCCATGGTGATCGTCACGATGCCATCGGCATCCTTGTCCCAGTCGAAACCCATGGCTCAGACCCTCTCGATGATGGAGGCGATGCCCATGCCGCCGGCCACGCACATGCAGATCAGGGCGCGCTTGAGGTTCCGGCGCTCCAGCTCGTCGAGCATGGTCGACACCAGACAACCCCCCGTCGCGCCCAGCGGATGGCCCATGGCGATGGCGCCGCCGACCACGTTCAGTTTCTCGTCCGGCACGTTCAGGTCGCGCTGAAGGCGCAACGCGACGGAGGCGAAGGCCTCGTTGATCTCGACGAGGTCGATGTCGTCGAGGGTCAGCCCCGCTTTCGCCAGCGCCTTCTTCGCCGCCGGGCCGGGGCCCACCAGCATGATGGTCGGGTCGGTGGCGGTCAGCGCGATGGAGACGACGCGGCCGCGCGGGGTCAGGCCCAGATCCTTGCCGACGCGCGCATTGCCCACCATGACCAGCGACGCCCCGTCGACGATGCCGGACGAATTTCCGGCGGTGTGGACGTGGTCGATCCGCTCGACCTGCGGATACTTTGAAAGCGCGATGGCGTCGTAGCCCATGCCGCCCATGCCCGCGAAGGACGCCTTCAGCGCCCCCAGCGACTGCATGTCGGCGTCGGGGCGGATGAAGTCGTCCCGCTCCAGTATCGTGAACCCGTTCAGGTCCTTCACCGGCACGACCGAGCGGTCGAACCAGCCCGCATCCCGCGCGTGGGCGGCGTATTTCTGGGAGCGGACCGCGAAGGCGTCGACGTCGTCGCGGGTCCACCCCTCCATCGTCGCGATCAAGTCGGCGCCGATGCCCTGGGGGACGAAGCCGGTGGCGATGTTGGTCGCGGGGTCCTGGGACATCGGCCCGCCATCGGTGCCCATGGGGACGCGGGACATGGATTCGTAACCGCCGGCGCAGACCAGATCCTCCCACCCGCTCGCGACCTTGGCGGCGGCGGTGTTGAAGGTGTCGAGGCCGGACGCGCAGAAGCGGTTCAGCTGGGCGCCCGGAACGCTCTCGTCCCAGCCGGCCTTCTGCAGCGCGATCTTGGGCAGGACCGAGCCCTGTTCGCCAACCGGCATCACGCAGCCCAGCATGACATCGTCGACGCGGGCGGTGTCGAGGTCGTGGCGGCTCTGCATCTCGGTCAGCAAGGTGGTGACGAGGTCGATGGGCTTGACCTCGTTCAGCGCGCCGTCCGGCTTGCCCTTGGAGCGGGGCGTGCGGATCGCGTCGAAGATATAGGCGGCTTCGGCCATGGGGGCTCCCTCCGGGAATTCGCCTTCGGGGCCGCGCGCAGGGCGGCGGCCGCCGGGATCGGCGCGGAGAGTGCCGCCGGGCGCGGGCGGTTTCAAGTCGTTAATTGACCGATGAATACCGCATTGCGGAATTGTCAAAAAAATACCGGTCATCCTCGGGGCGTGATCGCAGGCGAAGCCGTTTGTGGCGGCGACTTCGCCTGCGGGAACACGCCACCGGCTCAGAACCGGCGGACAGGCGTTTCCTCCCGACCGAACATGCATGGCATTCGATCTTTTTGGATCGACCAAGGCTGCCTGGCGGCCGCTCGGGTCGACGGGTTCAACCTATTCGTCGCAGCCCCTTGAAGCAACCGCGGTTTTGCATGGACCTCCGCCGAATTTAATGGCTTGGTTAAATCAGAGACGAGGGACGCCCGCAGAGGCGCGCCCCGTTTTCGGCCGGATTGCCCGTCGCAAACCCGGTCCGGGCGAGGACTGTCCTCGACCCGTCAACGATACCAGGGAGGAAGAGGATGAAGCACCCCTCGTTCCATGCGCGCCGGACGCCGGACAAGATCGCCTATGTCATGGCGGGATCGGGCGAGAGCCTGACCTATGCCGAGCTCGACGCCCGGTCGAATCGGGGCGCGCAGGCGCTGCGCACGCTGGGCGTGAAGCGCGGCGACCATATCGCGATCCTGATGGAGAATCGGCTGGAATTCATGGAGATCCTCTGGGCGGCGCATCGCTCGGGCGTGATCTACACCGCCGTCAGCCGCTATCTGGGCCCCGACGAGGCCGGCTACATCATCCGCGACTGCGGGGCCAAGGTGTTCATCGCGTCCGACGCCTATCGCGACCGCGGCGCCGATTTCCTGGCCCAGGCCGGCGACGCGCGCTGCCTGATGGTCGGCGACGTGGCGCCGGGCTATGTCAGCTGGGACGAGCTGACCGCCGCCCAGCCGGCCGAGCCGGTGGACGATGCGGTGGCCGGCGTCGACATGCTCTATTCGTCGGGCACCACCGGCCGGCCCAAGGGCATCACCAAGGCGTTCGAGGCGAATCCGGTCGACTGGATCCACCCGATGCTGTCGCTGCTGATCGAGCATCACTCGAAGGCCGACGCCGACAGCGTGTATCTGTCCCCTGCGCCGCTCTATCACGCGGCCCCCCTGCGCTTCTGCCTGACCATGGCCAATCTCGGCGCGACCTGCGTGATCATGGAGAGGTTCGAGCCCGAGGCGTATCTGGCCGCGGTCGAGACATGGGGCGTCACCCATTCGCAGCTGGTGCCCACCATGTTCGTGCGCATGCTGAAGCTGCCCGATGAGGTCCGCGCGCAATACGACGTGTCCTCCATCCGGATGGCCGTCCACGCCGCCGCCCCTTGCCCGCGCGAAATCAAGCAGCGCATGATCGACTGGTGGGGTCCGGTGCTGCTGGAATATTACGCGGGGACCGAGGCCAATGGCGGCACCGTTGCGACGGCCGCGCAGTGGCTGGAGAACCCCGGCACCGTCGGCGCCGCCATCACCGGGCGCATCGTAATCGCCGACCCCGACGGCAACGAACTGCCTGCGGGCGAGATCGGCGACGTCTATTTCGACACCGGCATCGACTTCGAATATTTCGGCGACCCCGAGAAGTCGAAGAAGTCGTTCCTGCGCCCCGGTTGCGGCACGCTGGGCGACGTGGGGTATCTGAATGCGCGCGGCTTCCTGTTCCTGACCGACCGCGCCGCCTACACCATCATCTCCGGCGGGGTGAACATCTACCCGCAGGAGGCCGAGGACCTGCTGGTCTGCCATCCCGAGGTCGCCGACTGCGCCGTCTTCGGCGTGCCGGACGAGGAGATGGGCGAGGCGGTGAAGGCCGTGGTGATGTTGTCGGACACTTCCGCCGCCTCCGACGATAAGGCGGCCGAACTGATCGGCTGGCTTCGCGCGCGCCTGTCGCATATCAAGACCCCCCGGAGCATCGACTTCCGCGATGACCTGCCGCGCACCGCGACGGGCAAGCTGATGAAACGGCTTCTGAAAGACGAATACTGGGCCGAAGCCCGGAAGAAACAGGGAGAGAACGCATGACCGCAAAGAACCCCTTCGACCTCACCGGCAAGGTCGCCGTCGTCACCGGCGGCAACGGCGGCATCGGGCTTGGCATGGTCAAGTGCATGGCGCAGGCTGGCGCCTCCGTCGCCATCTGGGGCCGCAATGCGGAGAAGAACGAGAAGGCGGTGGCCGAGGCCATGGCGCTGGGCGGCGGCGAAGTGGTCGCCTTCCCCTGCGACGTGCTCGACCCCGCCACCCAGGACAAGGCGATGGCCGATACGCTGAAGAAATTCGGCCGGGTGGACGGGCTTTACGCCAATTCCGGCGTCTCCGGCTCCGGCGGCCGCAAGGGATTTCTGGAGCGTTCGGACCAGGAATGGCATGACCTGTTCGCGGTGAACCTCGACGGCGTCGTGAAATCGTTCCGGCTGGCGGGCGACCATATGGTCGAGCGCGCCAAGGCCGGCGATCCGGGCGGGCGGCTGGTGGCCACCTCCTCCGTCGCCTCGGTCGATGGGGCGGCGTTCAACGAGCATTACGGCGCCTCCAAGGCCGCGCTGAACGGCATGATGCGTGCCATCGCGGTCGAGCTCGCGCGCCACGGCATCACCGCCAACAACATCCTGCCGGGCTACATCGTCACCGACATGACCGCCAAGGCCATGGCCAACGACAAGTTCCTGACCAATGTCGGCAAGCGCATCCCCGCCCGCCGCTTCGGCCAGCCGGAGGATTTCGGCGGGCTCGCGGCCTACCTCCTGTCGGATCTGAGCAGCTACCACACCGGCCAGACCTTCACGATCGACGGCGGCTACACCATCTTCTGAGGGGTCTCATGACCGACGCGATTTTCCGAGCGGGCCTGTTCGACGGAGCCCGCATCCTGGTGACGGGCGGCGGCTCCGGCCTCGGCCGGGGCATGGCGTCCCGGCTGGCGGGGCTCGGCGCCGAGGTCATCCTCTGCGGGCGTCGGGCGGGCATGCTCGACGACGCCGCCGGGGCGATCGCCGAGGCGGGCGGCAAGGCCATGGCCCTGCCGCTCGACATCCGCGATCCGGACGCGGTGGAGGCGGCGATGGACGCGGCCTTCGCCGGCGGGCCCCTGACCGGGCTGATCAACAACGCCGGCGCCAACTTCATCTCGCGGACCGAGGATCTGTCGATCCGCGCCGTGGATGCGGTCACCGGCATCACCATGCGCGGCACGTTCCTCGTCACCCACGCGGTCGGGCGGCGCTGGATCAAGGCGGGGACGGGGGGGGCGGTGATCTCGATCCTCTCGACCCGGCTGCGGACCGGGGCGCCGTTCTCGACGCCCTCCACCATGGGGAAGGCGGCGATCGAGAGCATGACCCGTTCGCTCGCCTCCGAATGGGGTCCGCACGGCATCCGGCTCAACGCCATCGCGCCGGGAGAGATCCCGACCGAGGGCATGCTCGCCCGCCTGCGCCCCGGCGAAAAGCCCGGCGCCGAGACGGCGGCGGTCAACCCGCTGGGCCGGGCCGGGACGCTGGACGACATCGGCGCGCTCGCCGCCTTCCTGCTGGGGCCGGGGTCGGCCTGGATCAACGGCGAGACCATCGTGATGGACGGCGGCCTGGCCAACGCGGCCGGCGTCTCGTCCTACAAGCTGCGCGAATGGGGCGACGCGGACTGGGAAAAGGCGCGCGGCGTCGCCAAGTCGAAGAACGCCGAGGACAAGGCGAAACAGTAAGGGCCCTGTCGGGCGGGCGACCCTCGCCTGGGCGGGCTGATGGGGGCGGAGCGTCAGACTCCGCCCCTTCGCGTTCAGGCCGGCGCGCGGGCGGCTTCGCAGGCGTCGCGGACGGCGTCGGCCAGCGCCTCGACCTCGGCCCGGGCGGGCTCGCAGAGGTTGTGCAGGCGGATGAAGCCGTGGATCATCCCCGGCGCATGGCGGCGCGCGACGGGGACGCCGGCGGCCTCCAGCGCGTCGGCATAGGCCAGCCCCTCGTCCAGCAGCACGTCGTAGCCGGCGGTGATCAGCAGCGCCGGGGGCAGGCCGGCGAGGTCGCCGCGGATCGGGCTCACGTCCGCATCCTCGCGCGCCACGTCCGGGGCGTAATGGTTGAAGAACCACCACATGTCGCGGGCGAGCAGGGGAAAACCCTCGGCATGCTCGGCATAGGAGGGGCGGGTGAAGTCGCAGTCGACGACCGGGTAGACCAGCCCCTGGAAGACGATGGGCGTCTGGCCGCGCAGCCGGCGCGCGACCACGGTGGCGAGGTTCGCGCCCGCGCTGTCGCCCGCCACCGCGACGGGCGCGCCGCCGAACTCCTCGCCCGCCGCGTCGCAGGCCCAGAGCACCGCGTCCTCGCAATCCTCCAGCGGGCCGGGGAACGGGGTCTCGGGCGCGAGGCGGTAGTCGGGCAGCAGCACCGCGCAGCCGGACCGCGCCGCCAGCGCCCGGCCCAGCGTGTCGAAATCGTCGATGTTCCCGATCACCCAGCCGCCGCCATGCAGATAGACCAGCAGGCCCGCGATCTCGCCATGCGGGATGTGCAGGCGGGCCGGGATCGCGCCCGCGCGGGTCGGCAGGTCGAAGTCCCGCGTCTCGGCCATGTCGGGGCCGAGGCCCACGCCCTCGCGCCCCGCCGCGATCAGGGCGCGGGCGTCCTCGGGGCTGCCGTCCGACAGCGCCGGCAGCGCGCGCGTGCGCTCCAGCACGATCTCGATGAAGGGATCCAGCGGCATGGTCGTTCCTCCCAGGAGCCGGGCGCGCGTGGGGGGCGGCGCCGCTTGTCTCGGGTCCGTGCGGGCGGGGGCCTGACACGAACGTCGACCCATGATGCCCCCGCCTCCGCGCTCCGGCCAAGCGGTTTATGCGCGCGATGAACATAAGGCGGCCGAACGGCATTGATCGCCCGGTGAATTGCGCCCACCATGGGCCCGCACGCGCGCCAGACGCGAGACCGGCCGCGGCCGGTCGACCCAGGGAGGAACGTCATGACCCCGTCCACCACATCCCCGCGCCCGCCCGAAACGCGCGACGCCATCGTCGTCGGCGCCGGGTTCGGCGGGCTCCACATGCTCCACAGCCTGCGCGGCATGGGCCTCGACGCGGTGGCGTTCGAGGCCGGGACCGGCGTCGGCGGCACCTGGTTCTGGAACCGCTATCCGGGCGCGCGCTGCGACGTCGAATCCATGCAGTATTCTTATTCCTGGGACGCCGAGCTGCAGGCCGAGTGGCGCTGGACCGAGCGCTACGCCTCCCAGCCCGAGATCCTGGCCTATGCGAATCACGTGGCCGACCGCTTCGACCTGAAGCGCGACATCCGGTTCGAAACCCGAGTGGCGGCGGCGGAATGGGACGAGGGCCGGGCGGTCTGGCGGGTGCGCACCTCCGCCGGGGACGAGGTCGAGGCGACCTGGCTGATCCTGGCGACCGGCTGCCTCTCGGCCGCCAAAAAGCCGGAGATCCCGGGGATCGAGACGTTCGAAGGCCCTTCCTATCACACCGGCGACTGGCCGCATGAGGGCGTGGATTTCACCGGCAAGCGGGTCGCGGTGATCGGCACCGGGTCCTCGGGCATCCAGGCGATCCCGGAGATCGCGCGGCAGGCGGCGTCGCTCACGGTGTTCCAGCGCACGCCCAACTATTCCGTCCCCGCCTCCAACCGCCCGCTGGCGGACGCGGATTTCGCCGACTGGCAGGCGCATTATTCCGAGCGCCGCAAGTTCGCGCGCGAACATGCGCCGGGCGGCATCCTCTACGAGCCCCCGATCGGCGAGGCGCTGAGCGTCCCCGAAGACGTCTTCCAGGCCGAGATGGACCGGCGCTGGATCGTCGGCGGCCCGAATTTCCGCGCCGCCTTCTCCGACGTGCTGGTCAACGAGGCCGCCAACGCCCGCGTCGCCGATTATGTGCGCGACCGGGTGCGGGCCATCGTCGACGACCCGATCACGGCCGAGGATCTGTGCCCCACCGACTACCCGATCTTCACCAAGCGGATCTGCGTCGACACCGGCTATTTCGAGACCTTCAATCGCCCGACGGTCTCCCTGGTCAACCTGCGCCGCACGCCCATCGAGGCGATCACGCCGCGCGGGGTGCGCACCTCCGACCAGGAACGGGCCTTCGACGCCATCGTCTACGCCACCGGCTTCGACGCGATGACCGGCGCGATCCTCGCCATCGACATCAGGGGCGAGGGCGGGGCGCGGGTCGCCGACAAATGGGCGGAGGGGCCGCGGGCCTATCTCGGCCTCGCGCTGGCCGGGTTCCCGAACATGTTCACCATCACCGGGCCGGGCAGCCCCTCGGTCCTGTCGAACATGATCGTCTCCATCGAATATCATGTGGAGCTGATCGGCCGCCTGATCGAGGCCGCCCGCGCGCGGCAGGGCGCGGTGGTGGCGGCGGACCGGGGGGCGGAGGACGCCTGGGTCGCGCATTGCGGGGAGATCGCGGCGCAGACCCTCTATCCACGGGCGGCGTCCTGGTACATGGGGGCCAACGTGCCGGGCAAGCCGCGGGTGTTCATGCCCTATCTCGGCGTCGACGCCTATCGCCGAAAGGTCGAGGCGGCGGCGAAGGACGACTGGCGCGGCTTCGAGTTCGCGCCGGCGGGCCAGACGGAGACCGCCTCGGCCTAAGCCAGCGCCGCCGCGATCAGCCCGTAGCCGGTCCAGAGCACGACGACCGTGACCGCCGCCATCGCGTAGCCGAAGGCGGCGGCATAGCCGTCGCGGGTCATGCGCGCGAGGCCGAGCGCAAGCACCGCGGTCGCCGGGGCGTTGACGCCGAAGGGCACGAAGGCCAGCGGGAAGAAGGTCAGCGCCAGCACGCCCGAGGTGACGGCCAGCGCCAGCCGGGGCCCGCGCCCGACGGTCAGCCAGGTCAGCCGGGGTTTGAGAAATCCGTCGACCTTCGCGGCCCAGGGGCGCGTGCGGTCGAGCGCCGCGTTCATCCGGCTTTGCGACACCGCGCGGCGGCCGAGCTTGCCCGGCAGGCGCAGCGCCCCCCCCGACAAAGCCTGTTGGCCAAGCGCCAGCAGGATCAGCGCGCCGGTCAGCATCGACATGCCCGGGATGTCGCCGATCACCGGCAGCGCCGCGATGAAGCCGAGCGCGGTCAGCAGCACGCCGGTCGAGCGGTCGGAGAACGCCTTCAGCACCTCGTTGACCGTGACCTGGCCGTCGCGCCCGGCCGCGCCGATGCGGTCGACGACCTCGACCAGCGAGGTCTCCCCGTCGTGCAGGTTCGTGTGGTCGACGCCGTCGCGCATGTCGCTTCCGTGGTGTTGGGGGCAGGGCGCCCTTGAGGGAAGTGCTGGTCGCTTCTGGGCCGAGGTCCGGTCGTCCGCCGGAAACCCGGGTCGCCCCGGCCTATCCCAGCGTCGAGCCGATCAGCCCCATCGAGGCCCAGAGCACCCCCAGCGTCGCCACCGCCAGCACATAGCCGAGCGCGGCGGCGTAGCCGTCGCGGGTCATGCGCGCGAGGCCGAGCGCCAGCACCGACAGCGACGCGGGCATCACGCCATAGGGGACCACGGCGAGCGGAAAGAAGGTGGCCGCCATCAGCGCGGTCGTGCCCAGGAAAGCGTAGCGCGCGGCGGTCCCGTTGGTGAGCTGGGTGAGCCGGGGCTTGAGCAGCCGGTCGATCCGCTCGGCCCAGGGGCGGGCCTTTTCGAGCGCCTTGCCCATGGTGGCCTCGGAGGTCGCGCGCTTCCCCACCACGTCCGGCAGGCGCATGTTCGCGCCCGAGATCACGTCGCTCGCCAGCGCCAGCAGGATCAGCGCCCCGAGGAGGATGGTGATGCCCGGAATGCCGCCGACGATGGGCAGGGCCGCGATGAAGCCGAGGGCCGCCAGCAGCACGCCGAGCGAGCGGTCGGCGAACGCCTCCAGCACTTCGTTGACCGTGACCTCGCCGTCATGCCCGGCCTCGCCGATGCTGTCGACGACGCTCGCGAGCGAACTGTCGCCGTCCTCGGTCGTGCCTGCGCCGTCTTTCATGTCGCCTCCTGTTGACCGGAAAGGCCTGCGCCCCGGTCAACAGCTAGGGCCGTTCCGCCGCCGATCCAGCGCCAACCCCCACGCAAGGGGGGGCGGCTAGGCGTCAGTGCAGCGGGAAATGGCAGGCGACGGCGTGACCGGGGGCGAGGGCGCGCATCTGCGGAACCTCGGCCGCGCAGCGGGCCTGCGCCATCGGGCAGCGGGTGCGGAACCGGCAGCCGGACGGCGGGTCGACCGGGCTCGGCAGCTCCCCCGCCACCATGTCGAGCGGCACGGGGCGCTTGCCCGGATCGGGCTCGGGCGCGGCGCTGAGCAGGGTGCGGGTGTAGGGATGCGCGGGGCGGCGATAGATGGTCTGCGCGTCCGCCGTCTCGCACATCCTGCCCAGATACATCACCGCCACCCGGTCCGAGACATGCTTCACCACCGCGAGGTCGTGGGAGATGAAAAGCAGGGTCAGCCCGAAGCGATGTTTCAGATCCTCCAGCAGGTTGAGGATCTGCGCCTGAACGGACACGTCGAGCGCGGAGACGGGCTCGTCGCAGACCAGCAGCTCGGGCCGCAGGATCAACGCGCGGGCGATGGAGATGCGCTGGCATTGCCCGCCGGAGAATTCGTGCGGGCGGCGGTCCATCGACTGCTCGGCGTCGAGGCCGACGAGGTCCAGCATCTCCGCCACGCGGGCGGTGCGGCTTTCGCGGCCGCCTTCGCCGGCGATCTCGAGCGGCGCCGCCACGATGTCCCGGATCCGCCGGCGCGGGTTGAGCGACGCGATGGGGTCCTGGAAGATCATCTGGAACCGGCGCCGGGCATGCTGCAGGGCCGCGCCGCGCAGGCCGGTCAGTTCGTCCTCGCCCAAGCGCACGGCGCCCGACGTCGGCCGGGGCAGCTGCAGCACCGCGCGGGCGGCGGAGGATTTTCCGCAGCCGCTTTCCCCGACCAATCCCAAAGTCTCGCCCTTCGCCACCTGGAAAGAGACGCCGGAGACGGCATGGACCTTGGCGCCGCCCGACAGCGGATATTCCACCACCATGTCGCGCACGTCGAGGAAAGCCTCGGGGGCCGGGCGGGCGACGTCTTCGCGGATCCGTTCCTGCACGGTCATTCTGCGGCCTCCAGGGCCATGGGGCGCCAGCAGGCGAAGCGGTGGCCGCGGCCCGCCTCCTCCAGCGCCGGGGGGTGCGCGCGGCAGAGCTCGGTCGCGAAGCGGCAGCGGGGGGAGAAGGCGCAGCCGGCGGGCGGATTGATCAGGTCGGGCGGACGGCCCGCGATCGCCTCCAGCCGCCGATGGGGCGGATCGTCGAGCCGCGGGATCGAGGCGAGGAGCGCCGCGGTATAGGGCATGCGGGTGTCGCGGAAGAGGTCCTCGGTCGTCGCCTGCTCGACGATCCGGCCGGCATACATCACCGCCACGTCGTCGCAGCGCCCGGCGACCACGCCCATATCGTGGGTGATCAGGATCATGGCCATGTTCCGCTCCGCCTGCTGGCGGGCGAGCAGGTCGAGGATCTCGGCCTGCACGGTGACGTCGAGCGCGGTGGTGGGTTCGTCGGCGATCAGCAGCGCCGGCTCGCAGGCGATGGCGATGGCGATGGCGACGCGCTGGCGCATGCCGCCCGAGAGCTGATGGGGATGCTGGCCGACCCGCACGTCGGGTTGCGGCAGGCCGACGGAGGCGAGCAGTTCCACCGACCGGGCCCTCGCCGCCTTGCGCGACAGGCCGAGATGGTGGGTCAGCACCTCCCCGATCTGCGCCCCGATCGTCATCACCGGGTTCAGCGAGGTCATCGGGTCCTGGAACACGATGGCGATTTCCGGCCCGCGCAGCTTGCGCAGCGCGGTTTCCGACATCGCGGTCAGGTCCCGCCCGCCGAGGCGAACCGACCCAGAGGATCGCGCATTCGGCGGCAGCAGCCGCATGATGGAGCGTGAGAGGACGGATTTCCCCGACCCGCTCTCCCCCACCACGCCCAGCGTCCGGCCGCGTTCCAGCGTGAAACTCACCCCGTCCACCGCGCGCACCAGGCCACGGCCGGTGGCGAAGGCGGTGCGCTGGTCCTCGACGATCAGAAGCGGTTCGCTCATGGTCTCCCCTTCCCTCAGATCGCGCCGTCGCGCACATCGGCGAGACGCTTGCGGATGGCGTCGCCGACCAGGTTGAAGCTCAGCACCGTCAGGAACATCACCGCGGTCGGGATCAGCGAGATGTGGGGCGAGCCCTCCAGATGCTCCCGTCCCTCGGCGATGATCCCGCCCCAGGAGGGGGTGGGGGCCTTCACCGAGAGGCCCAGGAACGACAGCGAGCCCTCGACCACGATGGCGATGGGGATGTCGATCAGCACGAAGGCGATCAGCGGCCAGATGATGTTGGGCAGGATCTCCACCGTCAGGATCCGCAGATCCGAGGCGCCCATGGCGCGCGCCGCCAGCACGAATTCGCGGTTGGAATGGTTCAGCGTCGCGGCCCGCGTGATCCGCGCGGCGCTGGGGATGAAGAGCAGGCCGAGCGACAGGCACACCATGCCGAGCGAGCCGCCGAAGATCACCGAGAACAGCAGCAGGATCACCAGGCCCGGGATCGCCAGCCAGGTGTCGATGGCGATGCCGATGATCTCGTCCACCCAGCCCTTGTAGTAGCCGGCGAGGATGCCGAGCACCAAGCCGAGGCCCACCCCGATCAGCGGCGCCGCGAAGCCCACCGTCAGCGACACCCGCGCGCCGTAGACGATGCGGCTGATCATGTCCCGGCCCAGATGGTCGGTGCCGAGCCAATGCGCCGCGTTCGGGCCCTCGTTGATGTACATCCAGTCGATCTCGTCGGCCGGGGGCAGGCCGAGGAAATCCGCGAAGACCGCCAGCGCCAGCACGATGGCCAGCCACACCATCGGGATCCAGAAGTTCAGCCCCAGCCGGTTCTTGCGGCGGTGGGAGGCGATGGCCTCGGCGTTGCCGGTCTCGCGCGCGGTCTGCTCAGCGGAGGCGGGGGCGGCGGAGGAGGTGAGGTCAGCCACGGGCGCGCTCCAGTCTGACCCGCGGATCGAGCCAGGCGTAGGCGATGTCCACGAGGAAATTGGCGGTCACGAAGGCGATGGCGAAGAGCGTCACGCAGCCCTGGATCATCATGAAGTCGCGGGTGTAGACCGCATGAACCAGCAGCCGCCCGACGCCGGGAATGCCGAAGATCTGCTCGATGATGATCGCGCCGCCCATCAGCCGCCCGACCTGCAGGCCCAGCAGCGTGACCATGGAGAAGGACGAGGGCCTGAGCGCGTGCACCAGCAGGATCCGCATGTCCGACATGCCCTTGGCGCGGGCGAGGGCGATGTAGTTCTCCTGCAGCACCCCGATCATCTCGGCGCGCAGCGTGCGCATCAGCACGGTCCATTCGACGAAGCCGAGCGCCAGCGCCGGCAGGATCATCGGGCGCAGATTGGCCCAGAGGCCCTCGGACAGCGGCTCGTAGCCGGTGGCGGGCAGCCAGCCCAGATGCAGCGAGAAGAAGAAGATCATCAGGATCGCGGTCATGAAGCTCGGCATCGACACGGACGCGAAGGCGAGCGTCCCGATGATCCGGTCCGCCCGCCCGCCGGGCCGGTAGGCCGAGATCAGCCCCATCGGCACCGCCAGCCCCAGCGCGATCAGCTGCGCCAGCAGCATCAGTTCCAGCGACACCGGAAAGCGGTCGGCGAGCGCGTCCCAGACCTGCTCCTTGTTGATGAAGGACGCGCCCCAGTCGCCGGTGAAGATCCCCCCCGCCCATTCGGCGTAGCGGATCGGCAGGGCGCGGTTCAGGCCCAGCTCGTCGCGGATCGCCTGGACCTCCTCTTCGGAGCTGTCCATGCCGGCCATCTCGTAGGCGACGTCGCCGGGCAGGACGTTGACCAGCAGGAAGGTCAGGAAGGTGACCGACAGCATCACCACGATCAGGCGCTGGAAGCGGCGGAAGAGATATCTCACGGGCGCTCGGGGCTCCGGTTGGAGGGGGCGAGGGGCGCGCGCGGACCGGCGGCGGGGCCGGTTCGTCGAGGGGTTGGGGCAGGGTCGCCCGGCCGGCGCGCGGGGGCGCGCAGGCCGGGCTGAGGCGCTTGGCCGGGGCGGGCCGGCTCAGCGCCTGTCGGGGGTCACTCCTCGACCCAGGCGCGGGTCACGTCGACCACGCCGCGATAGGGCGCCGGCACGCCCTTCACATGGGGCAGAGTGAAGGCGTAGTAGCTGCCGCCGCCGCGATAGAGCATCGAGCCCGACCGGTTGATCATCTCCACGATCTTGCACTGCAGATCGAGCCGCTGGTCCCGGTCGGTCGCGATGCGCATGTTCATCGCGATCTCGTCCAGCTCGGGCGTCGACCAGCCGGTGAGGTTGTAGGCCGAGTCCGAGCGGGCGTTGGCGAAGAGCTGCGGCCCCATCTCGGCCCCGTCCGCGATCCGCCAGCCGGTGAGGTCGAAATCGCGCTTGAAGGTGCGCGCGACCAGGGTCGACTGGTCCACCGGCTCCAGGTTCAGCGTGATGCCGACCTGCTTGAGCATCTGCTGCATCAGCTCGCCCAGCTCCCGCCCGCGCGGGGTGGCGGTGTGGATCATCGAGATCTCGACGGGCTTGCCGTAGGCCGCGACCAGCGCCTTGGCCTTCTTGGGATCGTAGTTGAGATACCCCGCCTGCCCGCAGTCATGGTCCGGCCCGAGCGGATGGGTGACCGAGGGCCGCGTGTTCTGCCAGGAGATCTTGACCAGCGCGTCCTGGTTCCAGGCATGCGCGATGGCCTGGCGCACCCGCTCGTCATCCAGCGGCGCGTTGCGGGTGTTGAGCAGGGTGGTCGCGGCCCCGGCGCCGATGGTGGTCAGGGTGACCAGCTTGTCGTTCTTCTGCGCGTCGACGATGGTCGGCCCGCGGTCGGTCCACATCACGTCGACCTCGCCCGATTGCAGCGAGGCGTAGCGGGTCTGGGTGTCCGGCAGCACCCGGAAGGTGACCTTGTCGAGGTGGATCTCGTCCTTGGCCCAGTAATCGTCGAACCGCTCCACCACGATGCGGTCGCCGGACGACCATTCCACGAACCTGAACGGCCCGGTGCCGATGGGATGGCGGTTCTGCGTGCGGGCCTCGACCGCCTCCCTGGCCGGGATCGGGCCGGACATGGTGGTGGTGGCGAGATAGGGCAGCAGCGCCTGCCAGGGATGCTTGAGGTGGAAGGCGACGGTCAGCGGGTCGATCACCTCGACGTCGGTGATGACGTCGATGAAGGTGCGCGAGCGGGACTTCATCTCCGGGTCGAGGATGCGGTTGTAATGCGCCGCGACGTCGCCTGCGTCGAAGTCCGAGCCGTCATGGTATTTCACCCCGGGGCGCAGCTTGAAGGTCCAGGTCTTCTGGTCCTCGCTCGCCTCCCACGAGAGGGCGAGCAGGGGCCTGGGTTCGTTGGCGTCCTTGTCCCAGCCCAGCAGCGGCTCCTCGATGGCGCGGGCCACGATCTCGCCGGTCTGGCCGAAGACGCCGCCTTCGACGGTGTCGAAGCCGCGGACATCGGTCTCGATCGCGACGGTGAGTTCGCCGCCCTTGACCTGAGCCGTCGCCGTGGCCGCGCCGACCCCGGCCGCCAGCGTCAGGGCCATCGCCGTGGTCGCCATGGCGACGCCGGCCAGGTCGAAGCCTTTACGTTCGGCTGAAAAAGCCCGGATGAGATGCATTGCTTCCTCCCGTGCATCGGATCGCGCCGCTTTTTCGCGTTAAGATCGCTGCGGCTGCTTATGCGCAATTATCGATAAAAACTTGCCGTTTGCCAATGCCTGATATGTCTGAAGAGTAAGTGGAATGTGTAGCGACGTCAGCCGGTTCGGACGCCTGACAAGTGTTAGCTTGTTGCGGCGCGGCAATAATCGGGAATTAAACTGACTTATCGTTTAAATTATAACTGCACGCAGGCGCCCGCTTCCGCCTCTCACCGGAGCCTCGAAGCGGAGCGAACGCAAAACGGCGCGCGCCTTGCGGCGCGCGCCGTTCCCGTCATGTGTCTGGAATCGCTCGACGCGCGCGTCAGAGCCGGCCCAGCTCTCCGGCCACCGCGTCGGCCGCGACCTTGGCGATGCCCACGATCTCTTCCGCTTCAACAGCGGTCAGGCAGAGCGGCGGCGCCATGCCGAGGATGTCGCCCTGCGGCATGGCCCGCACGATCAGACCCCGCTCCAGCGCCGCCGCCGCCACCCTTGCCCCGACCTTTTCGGCGGGGTCGAAGGGGGTGCGCGAGGCGGGGTCGGCGTCGAATTCCACCGCGGCCATCAGCCCCTCGCCGCGCACGTCGCCCACGATGGGGTGGCCGTCGAAGGCGGTTTTCAGCATCTCCTGGAATTTCGCCCCGGTGATCCGGGCGTTGTCCACCAGACCCAGCGAATCGATCAGCTTCAGGTTCGCCACCCCCGCGGCGGCGCAGAGCGGATGCGCCGAGTAGGTCCAGCCATGCCCGAGCGGCCCGAGGTCGTCGGTGCCCCTGGCGATGATCTCGAACAGCCGCTGCGACAGGATCGAGCCCGACAGCGGCGCATAGGCCGAGGTCAGCCCCTTGGCGATGGTGATGATGTCGGGCTTCATCCCATAGTGCTCGGACCCGAACATGGTCCCGAGCCGCCCGAAGCCGGTGACCACCTCGTCGGCGATCAGCATCACGTCGTATTTTTCGAGAACCGCCTGGATCGCGGCCCAGTAGCCTTCGGGCGGCGGCACCAGCCCGCCGGTGCCCAGCGCCGGCTCGCCAATGAAGGCGGCGACGGTGTCCGGACCTTCGGCGAGGATCATCTCCTCCAGCTTCGCGGCGCAGTGCGCGGAGAACTCGGCCTCGGTCTGGTTGGCGTCGGCGCGGCGGTGGTAATAGGGCGCTTCGGTGTGCAGGATCGGCGACAGCGGCAGATCGAAGGCGTTGTGGAACAGGTGCAATCCGGTCAGCGAGCCGGTCATCAGGCCCGAGCCGTGATAGCCGCGCCAGCGCGAGATGATCTTCTTCTTCTCGGGGCGGCCGGCGACGTTGTTGGCATACCAGATCAGCTTGATGTTGGTCTCGTTGGCGTCCGAGCCGGACAGGCCGAAATAGACTTTCGACATGTGGTCGGGGGCGCGGTCGAGCACCATCCGGGCGAGCTCGATCGCGGGTTCGGAACCGTGGCCGGCATAGGCGTGGTAATAGGCGAGCTTGTGGGCCTGCTCGGAAATCGCCTCGGCGATTTCGGTGCGCCCGTAGCCGACATTCACGCAATAGAGCCCGGCGAACCCGTCGAGGGAGCGCTTGCCTTCGCGGTCGGTGATGTAGACGCCCTCGCCGCCGGTGATGATCCGCTGGGGGCTCTCGCCGCGGGCATGGGCGCCGGCCGCGGTCGAGGGATGCAGGAAGGTGTCGCGGTCCCAGGCGGCGAGGCGGTCATTGGTCAGCATCGGGCGGTCCTCCGGATCGGGGCAGGGCGTGGGGCGTGGGGCGTGGGCGGGAGGCCGAGTCCTACGAGGGATGGACCTGCGATCCAACCCCCCGCCCCGCCCCGTCCCGTCCGCGGCTCCGTTCCGGTCCCGCCCGGCCTGACCCGCCGGAGACGGTCCCGCCCGCATCTCCGGTCCGGCGCGCCGCGGGCGGACCGGCGCCTCCGGGCGCTCCGACCGTCGCGGCGCCTCCGCCCCGACCCGGCGCCGGCCTTCGTCCTAGCGCGCGTCCTTCGCCGACAACGAACAACCGAGGTCGCGCAGGAGCCCGTCCTTCAGCCCGTAGCAGAGGCCGTGCAGGTTCACCTCCTGCCCCCGCGCCCAGGCCTGGCGGATGATCGGGGTCTCGGCGATCCGGGCGACGCCCTCCAGCACGTTCAGCTCGCAAAGCCGGTCGATCCGCGCGTGACGGTCGTTGATCTCCGCCAGCTCCTGCTCATGCTTGCGCGCGAGGCGGCGGATCGGCTCCAGCCAATGCTCGGTCAGCCCTTCGGCCACCCCGTCCATCGCCGCGATCACGCCGCCGCAGCCGTAATGGCCGGTGATCATGATCTCGCGCACCTTCAGCACGTTGACCGCGAATTCCAGCGTCGACAGCAGGTTCATGTCCGAGCTGTGGACCACGTTGGCGACATTGCGGTGCACGAACACCTCGCCGGGGTCGAGCCCCGCCACCACATTCGCCGGCACCCGGCTGTCGGAGCAGCCGATCCAGAAGAAATCCGGCGACTGCTGCGAGGCCAGCCGCGGGAAGAAGTCCGGGGACTTGGTGCGGATCCGCGCGGACCAGGCTTCGTTGCGCTTGAGGATGTCTTCGATCATCGGGGTCTCCGGTCCGGCGCCGCCGCCGCCGCATCGGGCGGGGGCAGGGGGCGTCTCGTGTTACGATGCGGCGCAGCATCGGGCAACCGTCCGCGCTTGCGCGACCTATTTCTCATCATCCAGCATCTTGCGCAGGTTGCGCTTCATCCGGTCGAGCACGGCGAGCGCGGCGCGCGTCTCCTCCGGCGCGACGCCGCCCAGCACCTCGGCGTTCAGTCCGCGTGCGATCACCCGCATCTCGTCGAGCACGGCGCGCCCGCGCGGCGTGATCACGATGCGCTTGGCCCGCCGGTCGGCGCGGTCGGGGCGGCGCTGCACGAAGCCCGCCAGCTCCAGCCGGTCGATCAGCCCGCCCACCGTCACCTTGCCCACGTCGAGCCGGCGCGCGAGCTCGGTCTGCAAGAGCCCCTCGCCCTCGGCCGCGTCCTGGCCCGCCGCCAGCTGCGCCAGGGCCCACCATTGCGAGCGGGTGATGCCGAGCGGCTTCATGCGCTGGTCGAAGAGCGTGCGCCGAAGGCGCGAGACGTCATGGGCGAAGAACCCGATCCGCGTCTCCTCGAGCGTCGCGTCGCCGGGCTCCGCCGCGGCCGCGGCCTCGAGCGTGGTGTCGACCTCCTTCATGGTCTGGCGTCGCCTCCCTTGCGGACCCGTCGGGGCGGGCCGTCATTGTTTTCGCCGTCGGTCGCGGCGGGGGCGCCCGGCCGGAATGATAAGGTTGCCGGACGGACGGGTTTCGCGGATCATTACGCAATCCCTTGGGCCGAACCAAGGCCCGCGCGCGACCGCCTTCATCGCAAGGTTAACCCGTGGTCCCCGCGCCCGACTTGCGTCCGGCCCGCCGACAAGGTCCCTATGCGCCCCGATGCCGGCGCCAAGCCGGCGCGAAACCGGAGGAGACGCGGCCATGCTCAAACTGCTCGAAGGCGTTCGGATCATCGAGGCGGGGCATATCCTGCTCGGGCCGCTGGCGACGCAGATGCTGGGCGATCTCGGCGCCGACGTGATCAAGATCGAGTCGCTCGACGGCGACACCTATCGCGGGCTCGGCCATGCCCGCACCCGCGGGGGCATGACCGCGCAATGGATGGCGGTGAACCGCAACAAGCGCTCGGTCTCGGTCAACCTGAAGGACCCGGAGGCCAAGGCCGCGGTGCTGGAGCTGATCAAGGACGCCGACGCCTTCGTGCACAACATGCGCCCCGCGGCGCTGGCGCGGCTCGGGCTCGATTATGATGCGCTGAAGGCGATCAAGCCGTCGCTGGTCTATGCGCAGGCCACCGGCTTCGGGTCCTCCGGCCCCTATGCCGGCCGCCCGGCGGTGGACGACATCGTGCAGGGCTGGGCGGGGGTGTCGGCGCTGGTGTCGATGCACAGGGACGAGCCGGCGATGATCCCGATGGCGGTGAACGACATCCTCTGCGGCCTGACCATGGGCCAGACGGTTCTGGCGGGGCTGCTCCGGGCGCGCGCCACCGGCGAGGGCTGCTTCATCGAGACCCCGATGTTCGAAACCGTCGCCGCGGCGGTGATGAACCAGCATCTCAACGGCCGCACCTTTCGGAATGAGGAAGGCGACGCGGCGGGGCTGGGCTACGCCCGCATGACCTCGCCCCACAGAAAACCGGTGGCGACGGCGGACGGGCACATGATCCACACGCTCTACAACTTCAAGCACTGGACCACGTTCTTCGCCGAGATCGGGCGCGAAGATCTGCTGGCCTCGCCGATGATGGCCGACCGTTACGCCGCCGCCGCCAACGTCCAGACGCTTTACCGGATCCTCGCCGAAGAGATCCTGCCGACCCGCACCACGGCCGAGTGGCTGGAGCTGCTGGGCCGGCTCGACATCCCCTGCGCGCCGGTGTTGGGGCTGGAGGATCTGGCGCAGGATCCGCATCTCAAGGCGGTGGCGATGTTCCGCGACTACGAGCATCCGAGCCAGGGCCCGGCCCGCGATATGCGCCTGCCGCTGGAGAGCCGCGACGTGGCGACCGGCCCCGACCGGCATCCGCCCGAGTTGGGCGAGCATACGCTGGAAGTGCTGCGCGAACTTGGGGTCGGCGAGGCGCAGATCGCCGCGATGGCCGCCCGCGGCGTGCTGAAAAGTTTTGAAAAGGCCGCGCCTGTCGCCGAGTAGCGGGGCTCAGGGCCGCAGCGACCGCATCCTGGCGTCGGTGTCGGCGCCGAGCCGGTCGAGGCTGCCGCCGATGCGGTCGTTGGTCCGCTGCTGGTCGGACAGCGACTGGCGCTGGCGCTGAACCGCGGCGTCGAGGTCGTTGCGCTGTCGGGTCTGGGCGTCGATGCGCTCGGCCCTCGCGCGAGCCTCTGCGCGGGCCTGGGCCTCGGCGGCGGACCCGGGATCGTCGGAGGCGGCGAACCCCGCCGCCGGCGCCGCCAGCAGCAGGGCGGCGAGGGTCATCAGGCGGAGGGTTTTGCGCGGGCGGCTCATGGATCGTCCTTTCCCCGGCTTGGTTCCGGTTGAGGAACAGATAGGGGCGACCGGCCGCAGCGCCATTCCCCCGCGCATCATTTCAACGCGAGCGGCCTCCCGAACCGCCTGGCGCCGGAGACGGCTCCGGCGCCAGGCGGTTCGGGACGGACCGCGTCCCCGCCCGTTGTGGGGCGACGCGCGGGCCGGCGGGCCGTCCGCGCCCCGGTCAGGCGGCTTCGCGCGGGGCCGGGGGTTTCGGCGCGGCGCTGAGCAGCTCGGCGGTGTAGGCGGAGGCGGGGGCGGTCATCACCCGTTCGGTCGGGCCCTGCTCCACGATCTCGCCGGCCTTCATCACCACCACATGGTCGCAGAGCAGCCGGACCACATGCAGGTCATGGCTGACGAAAAGATAGCTCATCCCCAGCCGCGCCCGCAGATCCGCCAGCAGGTTCAGCACGATGGCCTGGATCGAGACGTCGAGCGCCGCCGTCGGCTCGTCGAGGATCAGGAAGGACGGGTTGACCGCGATGGCCCGCGCGATGCCGACCCGCGCCTTCTGCCCGCCGGAAAGCTGGTGGGGGAAGCGGTCGAGCAGGGGGCGGGGGAGGCCCACCAGATCGGCCAGCTCCTCGATCCGCACGGCCTGCGCGCGCCCTCGCAGGCCCGCCATGGCCCGCAACGGCTCGGCGATGGTCTGGCGGGAGGTGTGGCGGGGGTTGAGGCTGTCGGTGGCGTCCTGGAACACCATCTGGATGCGCGACCGCATCGGGTCGCGCGCGAAGCCGGCGGCAGGGCGTTTCGCGAGATCCTCGCCTTCGAACCGGATTTCGCCCGACGTCGGGTCGAGCAGCCGCACGATCATCGACGACGTGGTGGATTTCCCGCAACCGGACTCGCCCACCAGGCCCACCGACTGGCCTTTCATCACGTCGAAGCTGACCCCTTTCACCGCCTGCACCTGCCCGGACTTGCCGGGATAGGTCTTGACAAGGTCGCGCACCTCCAGCAGCGGTTCGGAGGCGATGGCGCGGGGCGGCTCGGGCGTGCGCGCCTCGGCGGGGAGGAGCGAGCGGATCGAGGCCCCCTCGCGCGGCGTCGCATCCACCAGTTTGCGGGTGTAGGGGTGCGAGGGGCGCGCGAAAAGGTTGACCGGGTCGCCGGCCTCGACGATCAGCCCGTCCTTCATCACCACGATCCGGTCGCAGTATTGCGCGGCCAACCCAAGATCATGGGTGATCAGGATCGCGGACATGGCGCGTTCGCGGATCAGGTCCGTGACAAGTTCCATCACCGCCTTCTGGGTGGTGATGTCGAGGCCGGTGGTCGGCTCGTCCATCACCAGCAGGCGCGGGTCGCAGGCGAGCGCGATGGCGCAGACGATCCGCTGGCACATGCCGCCCGAAAGCTCGAACGGATAGGCATCGTAGCGGGCGGCGGCGTCGTTGATCTTGACCGCCTCCATCGCCTCGATCGCCTTGGCGCGGCCGTTCTGGCGGTCGGCGCGGGCATGGCGGCGCAGCACGTCCTCGATCTGGGCGCCGACCTTGCGGATCGGGTTGAGGGCGGAGCGCGGGTTCTGGAAGATCATCGAGATCTCGCGGCCGCGGATGGCCTGCATGTCCCGCTCGGAGGCGCGGCGCAGGTCGACGCCGCCATAGGTCGCCTCGCCCGCCTTGATCCGGCCTCCGGCGTCGAGGATCCGCATCAGCGCGTAGGAGGTGACGGATTTGCCGGAGCCGCGGAAGGCGACGGCCAGGTCCTTGATGGTGAGCATCACGTTCTCCTCCGCGGATCGACCATGTCGCGCAGCCCGTCGCCCAGCAGGTTGAAGGTGAACACCGCGAACATCAGGCAAAGGCCGGGGAAGATGGCGAGCCACCATTCGCCCGAGACGATGAAGTTCGCGCCCTCGGCCACCATGATCCCCCATTCCGCCGTCGGGGGGCGCACGCCCAGCCCGATGAAGGAGAGGCCGGCGGCGTTGAGGATCGCCCAGCCGAGGTTGAGCGACACCTGCACCATCATCGGCGGCAGGGCGTTGGGGAAGATGTGCAGGGCGAGCACCCGGACGTCGGAATTGCCCGCCAGTTTCGCGGCCAATGCGAACCCGGCCTCGCGCCGGATATTGACCTCGGCCCGCACCAGGCGGGCGTAGAACGGCACGTTGATGATGGCGGTGGCGTAGACGATGTTCTCCACCGTGTTGCCCAGCGCCGCGACGATGCCCATCGCCAGCACGAACAGCGGGAAGGCCATGATGGTGTCGAGCACGCGCGAGAGCGCGATGTCGAGCCACCCGCCCCAATACCCCGCCACCGCGCCGAGCGCCGAGCCGATGACGAAACTGATCGCCACCGCGGCGACGGAGATCAGCAGGTCGAGCCGGGTCGCGACCAGCGTGCGGGAGAACACGTCCCGCCCCAGCGCGTCGGTGCCGAACCAGTGGGCGGCGGACGGGCCTTGCAGCGCGACGGCGGCGTCGGTCGCCAGCGGGTCGTAGGGGGCGAGCAACGGGCCGAAGATCGCCGCGAACAGCAGCAGGGCGAACATGGCGAAGGCCAGCAGCGTGACCGGGTTGTCCTTGAGGACATAGACGACGTGGTCGAGCGCGCCCTGCTTGCGGGGGGCGGCGGGCTTGGCGGAGGCGGCGGCGTCGGTCATTTGGCGTCGAACCCGATGCGCGGATCGATCATCGCATAGGCCATGTCGATCACCAGATTAAGCGCCACGAAGAGCAGCGCCATGCACAGAACGAAGCCCTGGACGGCCGCGTAGTCGGAGGCGACGAGCGCCTCCACCGCGAAGGACCCGATGCCGGGCCAGGCGAACACCTTCTCCACCAGCACGTTCGCGCCGAGCGTGAAGGAGAACACCATGCCGAGCGTGGTCACCACCGGCAGCAGCGCGTTGCGCAGCGCATAGGCGAACAGCACTTTCGACCGGGTCAGGCCGGAGGCCCGGGCGGTGCGGATGAAGTCCGACGACAGCGCCGACAGCATCGCCGCCCGCGTCATCCGCGCGATCGGGGCCATGGTGAACAGCGCGAGCGTGACCGCGGGCAGGATCAGCTGGCGGAGCGCGGCCGCCCACGTCTCCCAGTCGCCATCCAGCGCCGCGTCGATCAGGTAGAAGCCGGTGACCTGCGGCGGCTCGATATAGATGAAATCCAGCCGGCCGAGCGGCGAGGGCGCGATGCCGGTCAGATAATAGAACACGTAGATCAGCACGACCCCTGTGAAGAAGGTCGGCAGGCTCACCCCCGCCGTCACCAGCACCCGGCAGAGATGGTCGATCCACGACCCCGGACGGGTTGCGGCCAGCACGCCGAGCGGCACGGCCACCCCGCAGGAGATCACCAGCGCGAAGAGCGTGAGTTCGAGCGAGGCGGGCAGGCGTTTCGCCAGCTCCGCCAGCACCGGCTGGCCGGTGGAGAGCGACTGGCCGAGGTCGCCGCGCGCCAGGTCCCAGAGATAGAGCGCGAACTGCTCGGGCATCGACTTGTCGAGGCCGAGCTTCGCCCGCGTCGCCTCGATGGACTCGGGCGTGGCGGCGTCGCCGGCGAAATAGGCGGCCGGGTCCCCGGGCAGGGCGCGGGTCAGGATGAAGCTGACCAGCACCACGCCGAGAATCACCGGGATCGCCTGCGCGAGCCGCATCGACACGGCTCTGATGCGGCTCGCCATCGGCTCAGACCTTCTTCAGCTTGCGGGCGTCGAGCTCGCGGTGGAACCAGTACTCGTAGCCCGCGGCCCCGTTGGCGGCGACGTTGAGCGCGGGCTGCCACAGCGGGATGCGGGGCAGGTCCTCGAAAGCGATCTCGAACATCCGCTGGACCTTCGGGGCGTATTCGGGGTTGTCGGTGGGCATGTCGAGGGTCTCGGCCACCAGCTGCTCGATCTCCGGGTTCTTGTAGTTCGATGAGTTGAACAGGTGCCCGTCGAGATAGGCCCAGAAGAAGTAATAGCAGGGATAGTTCAGCCAGCCGCCGAAGGTCTCCAGCGCCAGCGGCAGGCGCTTTTCCACGAGGCTCGCGGTGCGCCAGTTGGCGCCGGGGATCTTGTCGATTTCCGAGGTGATGCCGATCTTCTTCAGGTTCTCCTGGATCAGCAGGGCCGTCGGCTCCATCCAGTCCGACTGGCTGAGGTCGATGGAGAAGGGGACGTCGAAGCCGTCGGGATAGCCCGACTTCTCCATATGCGCCTTGGCCTTGGCGAGGTCGTATCCATAGGGCGAGGGCTGCGGCCAGGCCGGCCCGTCGACGCCGTCGCCGCCCCACATCGGCACGCCGCGGCCATAGGCGGCGGTCTTGAAGATCTCCTCGTAGGGGATGGCGTAGGCCACCGCCTTGCGCACGTCGGGGTCCTGGAACGGCTCGAAATCGTAGTTCAGCGACACGACGTAGAGCGCGTTTTCGATGGGGGTCGAATAGACTTCGACGTCCTTCATCGCGTCCAGCTCGGCCGCGTCCTTGTTGGGGATGTTGTAGCTGAGTTGCACGTCGCCCCGCTCGATCAGCGCGCGGCGGGTGGACTGGGAGGGCACTTCGCGCAGCACGATCCGTTTCGCGCCGGGCAGGGGGCCGCCGGTCCAGGCGTCGTTGCGCTCATAGACCAGCTGCTGGCCCGGGTCCCAGCGGATCACCTTGAAGGCGCCGGAGCCGATGGTGTTCTTGTGCACGAACTCCATCGCCCAGGGGTCGTCCTTGGTGGCGTGGCTCTTGGCGACGGCGGAGTTCAGCACGAAGGGCACCGGCACCGCGAGGTCGGGCAGAGCGAGCTTCGAGGCCTCGTCCAGCGTCACCGTGAAGGTCGCGTCATCCACCGCGGCGAACTGGTCGGGCCGCTTCAGCCCGCCGGCCTGCATCTGGGTGGTGGGGAAGCCGCCGACCGACACCGCGCGGTCGAAGGACCATTTCACGTCATGGGCGGTGACCTTGGAGCCGTCCTGGAACTTCGCCTCGGGCTTGATCTTGAAGGTGTAGACCTTCCCGTCTTCGGACACCGTCCAGCTCTCGGCCAGCTCCGACTCGATCCTGGAATAGTCGTAGGAGAGCGAGCCGTCGGGCATGGTCTTGGTGCCGAAGCTGACCAGCCGGTCGTAGCAGTTCACCGCCACCTGGTAGGAGGGGCGGTTGGTGCCGGTGCGGTGCAGGTCGAGCGAGTTGATGGTCTGGCCCATCACCACCACCACCGTCTCCTCGCCGGCCGCCTGCGCGTATTTCAGAAACGGCAGCTGCGAGGCGGCGAGCACCGCGCCGCTGGCGCCCAGTTTCAGGAATCCGCGTCGGCTGGGAATGATGTTCATGGTCCGCTCCTCATGTCCGCTGATCGCTTTCGGGCGCGCGGGTCGGACGCGCCGCAGTTGCGAAGATCGTGCGGCGGCGCGGTGCGTCGGACAATTGCTCATTTCGCAGAGACGTGGTTCGGTATTTGCAGCACTCTGTGAAAGGGCCGCCCGATGAGACACTTGCAGACCCTGCGCCTGATCGAGGCGGTGGCCCGCGCCGGCTCCATCCGCAAGGCGGCCGAGGATATGGCGATCACCTCGTCCGCCCTTAACCGGCGGATCACCGGGTTCGAGGAGGAATTCGGCTACCCGATCTTCGAACGTCTGCCCCGCGGCGTGCGCCTCAACCCGGCCGGCGAGCTGCTGGTGCAGCATATCCGCGCCCAGGTCTCCGACCTCGCGCGGGTGCAGAGCCAGGTGGCGGATCTGTCGGGGGCGCGGCGGGGACATGTCTCCATCGCCTGTTCGCAGGCCCTGCTGCCCTATTTCCTGCCCGAACAGATCGCGATCTACCGCCGCGCCCATCCCGGCGTGTCGTTCTCGGTGCGGGTGCGCGACCGGGTGGCGGCGGAGCATGACCTGTCCGCCTTCCGCTCCGACCTCGCGCTGGTGTTCGAGCCGGTCTATCTGGCGGATTTCGAGGTGCTCTTCGCCATGCGCCAGCCGGTCTACGCGGTGGTGGCCGCGGATCACCCGCTGGCCGCGAAGGAGGAGCTGCGGCTGCGCGACTGCCTCGCCTGGCCGCAGGCGATGCCGACGCAGCCCTATGGGGTGCGCAACCTGCTGGAGATGGCGGTGCGGGGGCGGTCGCTGACGCTCAACCCCACGGTCGAGTCGGAATCCTTCGAGTTCCTGCGCCACTACGTGCTGCACGAGCAGGCGGTGGCCTTCCAGATCCCGATCGGGCTGAGGCTGACGGACGGCGGCGGGGTGGTGGCGCGCGAGGTGTCGGTGCGCGACGTCCCGGCCGGGCATCTGCTGCTGGGGCAGATGCGCGGGCGGTCATTGCCGGTGGCTTCGGCCCGCTTCGCGAATCAGCTCGCGGGCGCGCTGGCGGCGCTGGGCGGGGCCACGGGGGAGCCCGCGGACGCCCCCGGCCCGGCCGGGATCGGCGAGGCGCCGGGCCAGGCGCCGCGCTGATCCCTCCCTCTGGCGCCTCCCCGCCCCGCCTCAGCGCCGTTTCTGCGGCGCCCGGCTGTGGTCGTTGTTGCCCTCGGCGAGCTTGCGCAGCATCCGCACGAACTCCTCGGCCTCTTCCGGCGCCAGCGGGGCCAGCGCCCTCTGCTGCGCCCGCATCGCGGCGGGTTCGGCATGGACCGCGAGTTCGGCCCCGCGTTCGGTGATGGTCACGATCTTGGCGCGGCGGTCGCGGCGCGACTGGACGCGGACCACGAGGCCCCGTTCTTCAAGATTGCGCAGCACCACCGCCACCGTGGTCCGGTCGAGCGCCGCCAGCCCGCCCAGCGACACCTGGTCGAGCGGCCCGAACTGGCGCAGCACCCCCAGCACCGCGAATTGCAGCGGCGTCAGGTCATGCTGGGCGCATTCGTCGAGAAACAGCGCCACCACGATCTGGTGGCAGCGCCGCAGCAGGTGGCCCGGCAGGTCCGGGATCGACATGGGGGGCGGTTCGGCGCCGATGGCGGTGGCGGAAATGGATCCGCCGAAACTCGCTATGGCCGCGCTCTGATCGTCGTTAACCATCATGGGTCGGCTCTCCTGGTGTCCTGAAGCGCGCCTCTCGGTTCTAAGTCCGGGTCTTCGGGCGACCGTGGGCGCGGATCTGCAACTTCGACGCGAATGAAACAATAATGACGTAACGGCGCCTGAGCGCCGGGATCAACCCCCTGGCGAACTATCAGCTTGGGGGTCGTGCGGTCGCGCCCTGCGCCGGGAAGGTCCGGAAAGGGGGCGCGACCGGATTTTCAGGGCGCCTGGTCAGGACGCGGGCGGTCCGAAGGTCAGGGTGGCCGGGCTGAGCCCGACCACTTCTGTGACGCAATGGTCGCCCGCGACCAGCGCGCCGACGCCGGCGGGCGTGCCGGTGTAGATCAGGTCGCCCGGCGCCAGCGTGACGGAGCGCGACAGGATCGAGATCACTTCGGGCAGCGACCAGATCATCTCGTTCAGGTCGCCGGACTGGCGCAGCCTGCCGTTGACCGACAGCGTGATCGCCCCGGCCTCCGGGTGCCCGACTTCGGACACCGGATGCAGCGCGCCGCAGAGCGCGGAGCGGTCGAAGCCCTTGGCGAGGTCCCAGGGCCGGCCCATGGCCTTGGCCTCGGCCTGCAGGTCGCGCCGGGTCAGGTCGTTGCCCGCGGCGTAGCCCCAGACATGGGAGAGCGCCGCGTCCTCGGCGATGTTCACGCCCCCCAGCCCCAGCGCCGCGACCAGCTCGCCCTCATGGTGCAGGTCGGCGGTGGCGGGCGGGTAGGGGATGGTCAGCCCTGAGTCGAACACCGCGTCGGCCGGTTTGGTGAAGAAGAACGGCGGTTCGCGGTCGGGATCCTTGCCCATTTCGCGCGCATGGGCGGCGTAGTTGCGCCCGACGCAGAACACGCGGCGCACCGCGAAGCGGGCCTCGGTTCCGGCGACGGCCACCGAGGCATGGGGCGCCGGGGGCAGGACGAATTCGGTCATAGGGGCTCTGTTCTTGAGAACTGCGCGGCGCGCTTCGGCGGGCGAGGGGGCGAGTGGTCGAAACGTATTGGCTGCATGTGTATCCGTTTTCGGACGGCCTGTCCTCCCCTGCCGCAGCGTGCGCTTCGCCGCAGACAGGGGCCGGGCCACGCTGCCGGATGAGCGCGGCGACTTCGACGGCGCCTCGCCGGGGCCGGCCGCAACGGCGGGCCCCGCGCCCCTCAGCGCTCGATGCAGCGCACCTGGCGGCGCGGGTCGGCGGGGGGGGAGTCGGGAATGGCGAAGATCTTCAGGGTCTGGTCGCGATTGTCGTGCAGCAGGTCGCGCACCGCGGCCTCGGCGCCAGAGCCGTCGCGGGCGCGGATCAGCGCCAGCGCGCGGCGCCAGCCGGCGGCGGCCTCGCGCCGGCGCTCGGAGGTCTGGTAGTCCACCTGATGTTCGCGCCAGATCAGACCCCAGAGCGTGCCCTCCGCGAAGCTGACCAGCATGGTTTTCATCAGCGCCGAGCGGCTCGCCCGCCCGATCGCCGCGCCGACGCGGGCCGAGGCCAGCGCGCAGGTCAGCGGGTCGGCGGCGGGGTCGCAGGCCAGCGCCTCGAGCCGGATGACCCGGTCTTCGATCTGGTCGAAATCGGCGGGCTCGCCCAGCGCCGCCGCATAGCGCGCGGCGAGGCCCAGAAGAGCTGCGCGCACGTTGAAGGTATCGGCCACCATGTCGTTGTCGATGGCGGCGACGAAGGCGCCGCGACGGGGGAAGATCTGCACCAGGCCGCGTTTTTCAAGCTCGCGGATCGCCTCGCGCACCGGCCCGCGGGAAACGCCGAAACGGTCGGCCAGCTCGACCTCGCCGACGCGGGCGCCGGGCTTGAACTCGCCTGCGAGGATGCGGCGCGAGACGTCGTCGGCGATCTGCTCGGGCAGGGTCCGGGGGCGGCGGGTCCAGTAGAACGCGCGGATCATGTCGTCGGGAGCGGCGAGGCCGGCGGCGACGAGACGGGGCGCGATAGGTTCGGTCATGTCTCTCCGGCGTCGGGTTGCGAAAGTTTCGGACGTGAACGTAAGCCTAGCGCGCGGGGCGGGGTCTTGGAAGGGTGGTCGCCATTTGTTGACGAATCGGGGCGGGGCCGGCGGGTCGGGCGCTCGGCCTGCCGGCCGTGGCCCCGCCTGCCGTCCCCCGCCTCGTCGCGTCCCCGTTCGCCCCTCCCGGAAATGCGCCCCCGCGTCGCCCTGTCGCCGGGGGAGATAGGGCGGATCTGCGCTAAGGCAACCTGACCGATCGGCAAGAACAGGGAGGGCGCGCAGGCCGCGCCCGGGAGGATCCGCGATGACCCGTCAGCTGCACCCCGACGCCCCCAATTTCCGCTCGCTCTGCTTCCTGCCGCTGGCCGGCGGGCGCCGGGTGCGCGAAGGGCGGTTCTACCGCTGCGCCAGCCCGCATAACTACTCCGCCGCGGCGCTGGCCGCGATGGAGGCGCTCGACCCCTATGCGGTCGTCGACTTCCGCGGCGTGGACGAGGCCGCGGCGGCCCCCTACACGCTGCCCGGCGCCATCAAGGGCCGCCGCGTGGCGATGCCGGTGGAGCCCAAGACCGGCGACCGGGTCCGCGCCCTGCACGACGCCGGCAAGCTGACCGAGGAGAGCGCGCGCGAGGCGATGCGCGAGACCTACCGTTATTACGTGCGTGACAACGGACATGTCTTCGCGGAGTTCCTGTCGCTCGCCGCCGAGGCCGGCGACCGCCCGATCGTGTGGCACTGCGCGGCCGGCAAGGACCGCACCGGCTTCGCCGCGGCGATGATCCTCACCGCGCTCGAGGCGTCGCGCGAGGCCATCGTCGCCGACTACCTGGTGTCCAACGATCTGTGGAAGCCGCATGCGGGGGCCTCTGTCTCGACCCTGCCGCAGATCGCTCGCGACGCGCTGGCCAAGGTCGAGGGCGCCTATCTCGACGCGGCCTGGGAGGCGCTGGCGGCCGAGCATGGCTCGCCCCAGGCCTTCGTTTCGACCGCGCTCGGCGGCGAGGCGGGGATGATCGCTTTCGTCGCCGCCAAGACCGAAGCCGCCTGAGGTTTCCCAAACCCGGCCCGCGCGCCGCCTGGCCGGCGCGACGCGAGGGTGGGCCGGGGCGACGGACGAGCGGGGCGCGGGCCGGGCGGCCCCCCCGCCCCGCCCTCACCCCGCCCTCACCACGAGTCGATCATCGGCCGCCGGCTCTCCTTCGGCAGGGTCGCCCGCGGCATCGCGCGCAGCGCCGAGACCAGCCGCGCCCGCGTATCCGCCGGGTCGATCACGTCGTCGACCGAGAGATAGGGCGCGATGTTCACCGCCTTGCCCACCTCATACATGGCCCCCACGATCTCGGCGTAGCGGGCCTGGCGCGCCTCGGGATCCGGGATCGCGTCGAGCTCCTTGCGGAACCCCAGCCGCGCCGCGCCCTCCAGCCCCATCGCGCCGAATTCGCCGGTGGGCCAGCTCAGCGTCATCTGGCTGCTCTCGTGAAAACTCCCCCCCGCCATCGCCATCGCGCCCAGCCCGTAGGCCTTGCGCAGGATCACGGTGAACATCGGGGTCTGCAGGCTCGCCCCCACCAGGAACATGCGCGAGAAGCGGCGCACGGTCGCCCGCGTCTCCGAGGCCGGGCCGACCATGAAGCCCGGCGTGTCGACCAGCGACAGGATCGGCACGTGGAACGCGTCGCATAGCTGGAGGAATCGCGCGGCCTTGTCCGCCTCCTCCGCATCCACCGCGCCGCCGCCCTGCGCAGGGACGTTGGCGAGCACGCCCCAGGGCTTGCCCTCGATCCGGATCATCGCCGTCGCCAGCTGGCGCCCGAACCCCTCGCGCAGCTCCATGACCGAGCCGATGTCGGCGATCCCCGCGATCACCGCGCGCACATCATAGGCGCGCAGGCGGTTCTCGGGGATCACGTGGCGCAGGCGGCGCGCGTCCGGCGCCTCCCACCCCGCCAGATTCCCCTGGAAATAGGCGAGGTAGCGTTTGGCGAGCGCGGTCGCCTCCGCCTCATCCTCCGCCACCACGTCGACCACCCCGTTGGGCGACTGGACGGAGAGGGGGCCGACCGCCTCCGGCGTCACCACGCCGAGGCCGGCGGCTTCGATCATCGCGGGCCCCCCCATGCCGATGGAGGCGTCTTTGGTGGCGATCACCACGTCGCAGCAGCCCAGCACCGCGGCGTTCCCTGCGAAGCACCGCCCCGAGACCACGCCGACCAGCGGCGCCACAGCCGAGAGCCGCGCGAACTGCCAGAAGGTCGGGTTGGCGAGGTTCACCCCCGGCCGGTTGTCGGTATCTCCCGGCCGCCCTCCGCCCCCCTCGGCATAAACCACCACCGGCAGCTTGGTCCGCTCCGCCACCTTCAGCAGCCGGTCGGTCTTGCGGTGCCCGATATTGCCTTGGGTGCCCGCCATCACCGTGTAGTCGTAAGCCATCACCGCGCAGCGCGCCTTTTCGGCGTCGAAGAGCGCGCCGTTCACCGCGCCCACCCCCGCCACCAGCCCGTCGGCCGGCGAGATCTCGCGCAGTTTCTCTTCCGGATGACGCGAGCGCTGCGCCGCCACTGCCAGCGCGCCGTATTCCACGAAGCTGCCGGGATCGAGCAGATCCGCCACATTCTCCCGCGCCGTGCGCTTGCCCTTGGCGTGGCGCCGCGCGACCGCGTCGGGGCGGCCTTCGTCCAGGGTCTGGCGGCGGCGCGCGTTGGCCTCGGCGAGGTCGGGGCGGATGTGGTCGGGATCGGCCTCGGCCTCGGCCGCCGGGCCGTCGCCGGCGATTTCGGCGGGTTCGAGGAAGGCGAGGGGCGCGCCCTCGGCCACCGTCTCCCCCAGCGCGGCGGCGGCGCGCAGCACGCCGGAGAAGGGGGCGAGGATGACATGCTGCATCTTCATCGCCTCCAGCACCGCCACCGGCGCGCCTTCGCGGACGGGTGCGCCGGGGGCGACGGGAAGTTCGGCCAGAACGCCGGTCATCGGCGCGGGGACGGCGCGAGTGCCCGGCGGGCCTTCGAGGCATTGAGCGTCGGGTTCGGCCGTCCCGGCGTCGGCGAAGAGCATCGGGTGGCCTTCTCCGGGCGCCGCCAGGGCCTCGGCATGGGCGTCGACGAAGCCGGTGTCGACCGCGTTGGCGCGCACCTCCGGCCGACGCAGAAGGTTCATCAGGAAGGGAATGTTGCTCGCCGCGCCCTCGATGCGGAACTGGCCGAGCGCGCGGTAGGCGCGGTCGATGACCGACGCGAAATCCCCGCGCCCGTGCACGATCACCTTGGCGAGCAGGCTGTCGTAATGCGGGCTCGGCGCGTAGCCGCCGAACCCCGCGCCGTCGACCCGCACGCCGGGGCCCGACGGCGGCTCATAGGCGGTCAGGCGGCCTGAGGAAGGGCGGGCGGTCCCGTCGGGCTGCATGGTCTCGAGGTTCACCCGCACCTGCACCGCGTAGCCGATGGGGGCGGGGGCGCCCTGGGCCAGGCCGATGTCGGCGAGGCTTTCGCCCCCCGCGGTCACCCGGATCTGGGCTTCGACGAGGTCGAGGCCGGTCACCGCCTCGGTCACCGTGTGCTCGACCTGCAGGCGGGGATTGGCCTCGATGAAGAAGACGGCGCCGTCGGTCTCGTCCACCAGAAACTCGAAGGTGCCGAGGCCCCGATAGGCGGCGGCGCGCGCCAGGGTCAGGGCGTGGGCGAGGATTTCCGCGCGCTGGGCGGGGGAGATGGAGGGGGAGGGCGCGATCTCCAACAGTTTCTGGCGGCGGCGCTGGAGGGAGCATTCGCGCTCGCCCAGATGGATCGCGGCGCCGGTCCCGTCGCCGATCACCTGCGCCTCGATATGGCGGGCGCGGCGCAGCAGGCGTTCGACATAGAGGCGGCCGTCGCCGAAGGCGCGCTCGGCCTCGGCCGCGCAGGTGGCGAAGGCGCCCGCCAGGGCGGCGGGGTGGGTCACCGGGCGCATGCCGCGCCCGCCGCCCCCCGCCACCGCCTTGACCATCACCGCCCCGCCCGGGCCGAGATCGGCGAGGAAAGCGGCGGCCCCGGCGAGGTCGGCGACGCCCGATCCGGGGATCACCGGCACGCCGTGTTCGACGGCCAGCGCGCGGGCGCGGGCCTTGTCGCCGAGAAGCGCCAGCGAGGCGGGCGTCGGCCCGATGAAGGCGAGCCCCGCCGCTTCGCAGGCCGAAGCGAAGGCGGGGTTTTCGGAGAGGAACCCGTAGCCGGGATGCACCGCGTCGCAGCCGGTCTCGTGCGCCGCCGCGATCACGGCGGCGATGTCGAGATAGGCCGCAGCCCCCCGCCCGGGCAGGGCGGCGGCGCGGTCGGCGAGCCGCACATGCAGCGCGCCCGCGTCGTCGGGGGCGTATATCGCGGCGGACGCGATCCCCAATCCCGCCGCCGCGCGCTGGATGCGCAGCGCCACCTCGCCCCGGTTGGCGATCAGGATGCGGCTCGGGCGGCTCATCGGCCGGCCCTCCCGACCCGGCGCAGGTTGGCGCGGCCGGTCGTCGCGGACATTTCCATCCCCATCGTCATTCTCCTTGTCGGAACGATCGTTCTATTTTAGCTAACCGAGCGTCGCCCCTCGCGCAATGCCGGGCCTCTCTCGCCATGAAGGTCGCTTTCGTCATGCAAGGGGGCGCTGCGGCGGGGATGCATCGCCGCGCGAAACGTGCAGGATGACCGCCCCGTCGACCGGACCCGCAACAAGGCCCGCAACAAGGCCCGCACCAAGGATAGAGCCATGCCGTCAGACGCCGCCTCCGCCCCCGCTCCGGACGGCCCGGCCGCGCCGGAGCGCGATGGTGCGGGCAGGGGCGTCGCCGCGGTCGACCGGGCGCTGTCGGTGCTCGCCGCCATCGAGCAGGCCGAGGAGCCGCCGACCCTCTCCGACCTCGCCCGCGCCACCGGCCTCTACAAATCCACGATCCTGCGTCTGATGGAGTCGCTGCAGGGCCACGGCTACGTCTCGCGGATGCAGGACGCGCGCTATGCGCTGGGCCCTGCGGTGCGGCGGCTGGGCATGGCCTATGAGCGGCGCAACCCGCTGGCCGAGCTGGTGGAGCCGGTGATGGCGGCGCTGGTCGAGGCGGGGTGCGAGAGCCCGAGCTTTCATGTCCGCCAGGATGCCAGGCTGCGGCTCTGCCTGTTTCGGCGGGAATCCAACCACGCGACCCTCGACCGGGTCCATGCCGGCGACCTGCTGCCGCTGGAGCGCGGGGCGGCGGGGCGGGTGATCCTCGCCTTCGACGGTGTGGCCGGGGGGGCGTCGGGCCCGGCCTTCGAGGCGGTGCGCGCCGAGGGCCACGCCCTGTCGCTGGGCGAGCGCGATCCCGACTGCGCCGGCCTCGCCGCTCCGGTTTTCGGTCCGCATCGCCGCCTGATCGGGGCGCTGTCGCTGTCGGGCCCGCGGGAGCGGTTTTCGGTGGCGAATGTCGAGGCGATGCGCGCCCGTCTGGTCGCCGCCGCGGCCGGGCTTTCCGCGGCGCTGGGCGGCTGACTGGCCGCCCGCCGCCCCGAGACCGCCCGACCCGGCGGCCCCGTTCCCCCGCCGCGCGG